>CAKUQA010000041.1 GCA_934675225.1 uncultured Candidatus Melainabacteria bacterium
TAATCCTTTGCAACCTCGTGGCAAAGCTCGGAAAACTTACCGTCGGTCTTCTTCATAATATTAGCCTTTGTAACTACACAAACCTCTTTTCGATTATTTTTTTCAGCATAATCAAAAGCGAATTTACAAATACGCAAAGATGCCTTACGAGTAATTATTTTTATACTTTCAGCAGTATCATTATCGACTTGACGTTCTATTCCTGCATACAAATCCTCAGTATTTTCCCGAACAACAATGATGTCTACATTATCAAAACGAGTTTTTACATTCGGCAAATTTTTACAAGGACGTAAATTTGCGTACAAATCCAAATCTTTTCTCAATTGCACATTTACAGAGCGAAAACCTTTACCAATCGGAGTAGTAACAGGAGCTTTTAGAGCGACTTTATTTTGTTTTATTGACTCCAAAACTCTTTGTGGTAACGGTACACCCTCTTTTTCTATAACATCAGCTCCTGCGGTTTGAATATTCCAATCTATTTTAACACCTGCAGCATCAATTATTTTTACAACAGCATCCGAAATTTCCGGCCCAATACCATCTCCGTTAATCAAAGTTATTTTCCTCATTATCCCTCAACTTTCTATATCAATGAACGCATTATACAACTTTTAAAAATTTTTGTAAACAAAAAAAGTATTAACATTTCTTAACAATATATTTCTAAAAAGCAATTTTTATAAACATAAATTTTTTATATAAGTAAGGTAGGTTATAAAAATTAGGTAGGTAATTATGAACGTTAGCACAGTAGGTTCATATATAAGACGTGCAGCAAAACTGTATCCGGATTTTGTACTAGGAACAGGGAACGAACCATTTACTAAAGCATTACAAGAAACAGTAAAAGGCAGAAAAGCTGCAAACCAAAGTTATTTCGAAGCTGTTTGGGCAGGCACCAAAAAGGGTGTCAGCGCTGCAGAAGCTCATAACGCTCAAATGATACAACGAGATGGAAATTTTTGGAAAAGCACTTGGAAAGCTTTAAAAACAACTCCTAAAAAACTTCGTCAGGGTTGGGCTGCCGGTGGTAGAATTGCTGATAGAGCAGGCAAAACAGGATTATCAAAATTTTGGTCTCAATTCAAAGGTTCAATGGGCGGATTAGGGAAAAGAATGCCGTTAATTGGAACTCTTATGGCTATAGGTTTTGAAATTCCAAACCTATATTCTGCATTTAAAGATGAAGGACTTGTCGGCGGATTAATAGAAACCGGGAAAGCCGGTTTAAGACTTGGTGCCGGTATGACAGGTGCTGCCATAGGTCAAGCATTAATTCCAATACCCGTAGTCGGAGGTTTAGTAGGTTACTTTGCAGGTGACTGGCTAATGAGCCTTTTAACCGGCAAATCACACTCTGAAAAGAAAGCTGAAGCAAAAGAACAACAGCAAGCACTCCTTGAGCAACAGCAACAAATGATGCAAGGCATGATGCCACAAATGACAGGACAGTTTGGACCTGCCCAATCATCACTTGCATTCAACCAATTTTCAGTTCCACAACCAACAATGACTCCTCAACAGTTAATGGCTATGCAACAACAACTATATGGAGGAAGTCTTACTTCCCCAATGGATCAAGACTTTATGGCTATGACTTGCGGTTTAAACAAAGTAAATTATATGTGCTAAGTAACTAATCGGTATATACTAAATACCGATTAGTTGTTAACATTTTGTTACAATAAGGCAATTTTTTAGTAAAAAAATTTTTATATATAGTATACGGGGAATTATTAAAAAGGGAAATTTGATATGACTACAACAGACTCAATTCAGAGCCGTAATTTGTTACTTGCAAATTGGGTTAACGGAGTTCAAGCACAGGATACAGCACAACAACCAAGTGCGATACAAGAATTCGGCACCAATTTAATATTTGGTGTTCCACTAATGGTTGGGGGGCCTTTATTATTTAAGAAACCATATTCCGTTTGGCAAGAAAGACAGGCTCGTCCAAATCAAACCTGGACACAAGCTTGGAATAGCGTAACTACAAGAAACGAACAAGAGAAAAAAGCTCTTGAATATCTTAAAGATCCTAAAAGTAGAATAAATACGTATAAAAATAAGAACATGTTTTCTATTTTAAAAGAAATAGAATACGATATTCCGTCAGCACCTAATCAAACAAACATTAGTCAGTTGCAAGGAAAAGAGTTAACTAAATATAACAACGCAAAAGCTAAAAACTTTTACTATCAAGATGTAAAAAAATTGATTGAAGAAGCCAAAGCTAAAAAAATGACCGGAGCAGAATTAAAAGCTCAGTTGAAAAAAATTCAAGAAGCGATGGCCAAAGCTGATGGAAAAGTAAATTTGGCTATTAAAAACGGAGCAATAAAACCGACTTCTCGCCTTGGGAAAGCATCCCACTGGGTAAAAACTAAAACAGGAGCATATAAAATCAAAGGTTCTATTTTGAAAAGCGCCAAAGGAGCTAACATCTTAAGAATAGCATCCAAAGCAGGCAAGGGAAGTTTCTTATTTGCTGCAATTGAAGGCATAGCAGAAATTCCGGATATTATCAACGCATATAAAGTTGATTCAAAACATGGAAATAAACAAGTTGTAAAATCCGGCGTAAAAGTTGCAGCTAGTGTTGGTGGCTTTGCGGCAGGTTCTGCTTTAGCATCAGCAGCTGCTGGAGCGCTTGGCGGTTCTGTTGCAGGTCCTGTTGGAACAGCAATTGGTTTTGTCGGAGGTCTTATCGGAGGTATAATTGCAACAAAACTTGCAGGTAAAGCTATGGACAAAGCTCTTGGTGAAAAAGATTCTCTAGAAAAAAGCGAAGCCAAAATTGCTGAAGAAGAAAAAGCAAAACAACAAGCAACTGAAGCCACAAATAATATTGAAGCTCAAAAAAATCTTCTTGCAGAAGTCGTGGCAAAAGCGGAAAAAGAAGGTGGATTTGATGACCAAGCAACCTTAGATGCATATAATGAAATATTACAAGAAAGAATGGCTGAAATAGGAGAAGATTCACAAGAAACAGAAACTTCAGCCGGCGTAGCACAAGGTTCCGATAACGAAACTCAAAAAGTTTTATCTCAACTTTCTACTCTAGCAAGCTATGCATAGCAAATTGACATAAACAAAATAAAATGATATAAGAATAGTATGGGTAAAGCTTTAAAAATTAAAAAATGAAATTCATTAAGAAACGAAATGACTCATATTTGGGGATCTGCCTTTATTTTAGGTGGAGGTTCTATGACATTGTTATTTAATGAATATAATCCAATAAAATATTTTTTTGGAGTGCTTGGATTTGTACTCACAATCATTATTTTCAATGCTTACTTTACAAGACGAATTGAGATGCAAAAAATGCTAAAAGATTTAGAGGAGGAATAGTATGGATTATAATTTACTTTCACAATTAACTGCATTAGTTGGTTTTATAATAATTTCCGGATTTGTTATTTATAAATACAACAAACAAAATAAAGACTTTAAAGAAAAATTTTAAAACAATAGAGCCGCTTTTAATAATTAAAAGCGGCTCTTTCATAATGATTTAATAACTTCATTAAACTGATGTAACGTTAAAATCTCTTTCAGACTTAAATGAAGTACAATTAAGCACACATTTCAAAAATTTCTCAATATTACTTTCCATTGTAGAAATTTCAGCTTTTAAAGCATTATAGCTTTCTTCTTTAACATCCTTTAGTGCATTTTCAAAAATTTCGTCATGATACATTAGTCACATCTCCTTTTAAATTACTTTGCAAAAAGCAAATCTACCTTACATATTCCCATAACGGCATTTTTTAGAACAAACTTTAACAATTTAAAGAATATTGTTACAAAATTTATCATTCCTACAAAATAAAAATAGTTTAATGTAAAATATTATCATATATACAGGGGAAATAGAATGACAACTGATTTTCTAACAAATTACGATTATTATTCAAGCAGACGTGACATGGAAGTCATATCACAGATTGTAGAGTCTTTAAAAAAAATTTTAGAGGAAGATAAACACCAACCACAACCTTTATTTTTAAAAA
The DNA here is from genome assembly GCA_934675225.1 of uncultured Candidatus Melainabacteria bacterium. GTDB lineage: Bacteria > Cyanobacteriota > Vampirovibrionia > Gastranaerophilales > Gastranaerophilaceae > Stercorousia. The sequence goes on from CAKUQA010000041.1 coordinate 4,026, forward strand.
CATCTGATAATCTTATTTTAAATATCGCAAGAAAAGTTGTTCAAGAAAAAAAGAAAACATTTCTTATCGGGATTACAGGTGAAAGCGCATCCGGAAAAACTGTTTTTGTTGATAACACTATAAAAGCTTGCGTTAAAGATAAAAAAGAAGGCATTTATACAGTTATTCGTTGTGATGACTACTATAAAGACACTTCAAAAGAATTACAAGAAGCAGGAAGTTATGAAGAATTATTTAAAACCGGTTTCAGCTTTGATACACCTGAAGCAATTGACCTTGACTTAATGAAAAAGCATTTAATGAAATTAAAAACCGGAAAAGAAATAACTTCTCCAAGATATGATTTTGTAACTTGTGTTTCTAATCCTAACGGAGACATAAAAAAACCGGCAAAGGTTGTTTTAACTGAAGGTTTATATGTTTTAAACGAAGGCGTTAGAGATATAATGGACGTCAAAGTTTATGTTTATACACCTTTAGAAGTTATTAAAGACAGGTGGTACAAAAGAGCTGCACTTCGAGGGAAAACAGGAACAGCTGCCGATTTACAATTCCAAGATGTTAATAGAACTGCACAACAATATATTAGACCGGCTTATCAAATTTCTGATGCAGTTATTAATGGAATGGTTTCTCAAGAATATATACAAGAAATTACAGACAAAATCTTCAACACTCTTGAAGAAATTGTTTAAATATAATATTTTAATAATAAAAAAGAGTACAGAAAACTGTACTCTTTTTTTATTTTTTATACTATCTACCACAAGAAGTACATCTTGGCTGAACAGGAATTACATAAATTTGTTCCATTTTGTTACATCCACAATCGGCAAATGCTTTTCTACATGTCGGGCATGGCATAACTTTAGCTTTTGTACATTCATCACATTTTTTTACTTTCTGTACCTTACATTTATTACAATTTTTAAAACCTGCAAACGGATTTAAGCTGAAATTCGTTTTATTTTCACCAATTCCAACATAAGGTAAAGGATTTAAATAAGAAACATAAGGCATTGGATTTAATGATTAAATACCTTCCCATGCAAAAGCACTTTGAGCAGAAAATAAAATTGCTCCAACGAGCCCTAAAGAAATAAATATTTTTTTCATACAATACTCCCATATATTTAATACATACGTCTTTGTCACAATATATTTAACAAAGAACTTGTATTTTTATTTTAAACTTTGTCAAAAATTTTACTATGCCTACTAATGGAATACGTATTAAACTTTTTACCTAATATAAAAAGACAAAAAAAATAAGGTCTGCATAAAAACACAAACCTTATTTTCCATAAATTAAATTATATTACCTCTTATAGAGCTGCATTAACCTTTGGAACAGATGCATCATCTAATAAGATAACATAAACAACTTCACCTGATTTTGCATGGTATTGAAGCCCTTTAGTTACTAAACCTGTTGCCAATCCGACAGCAGCACCTACAGGAGCTCCAATTGCAATACCTGTACCAATTTTAGTCGGATCAGGAATAAACGCAAAACCAACACCTGCACCGGTACCAACAGCAGCACCTGAAACTGTGCATAATACAAGTTTACCGGCAGTCATCCAAGGACCTTCTTTTAAAGAATTATCTTTTGTAAAAGGCTTAGCATTAAACGCAACTTGTTGTCCTGAAGGTAAAACAATTTGAGTTAATTGAGGATAAACTCTAGCATTTTTGTTGAACCATTTCGGATCTCTAACTTCATTCAATTGAGCAACAAATTTAGTACCCGCAGGAAGAACTAAAGTTCCTTCCTTAGTGTTAATATCTTCCGGAGCAACAAAAGTTACGATATCACCGGCTTTGTGTTCTTCAGATTTAAACTTATCTTCAAAAGCAACAGCCAATACATTACCTTCAGAAATTACTCTTTCTATATTGTTTACTTTAACTTCATTATTTGGAGCTTTTTTAGTAACAGCCAAGTGTTCAACCGTAGTAGTACCAATGTACTCTTGTTTTACTAAATCCAATTTATTTTTAAGCCTTGCTAACAATACGGCAGCTTCCGCTCTGGATAAACTGTCATTTGGTCTTAACTCTCTTGAATCAGGGTGATTTACATAAATACCGTAGTTAATGGTTTTTGCATAAACATTTGTAGCCCAAGCCGGAACAGCTTTAGCATCCTTAAATTGATTTAAGATAGTTTTATCAGCGTTCATATCTTTAGTAATATGGCTGATTACAGATTGTGCTTCTGATCTCAACACATTTCTTTCAGGTTGGAATGTTCCGTTCGGATATCCATAAACTAAACCTAATTGTTGAGAACGTAAAATGTTTTCATAACCCGGAGTTGCTTTTGTTACATCGGAAAATTTGTTAGAAATGTTAACATTCAAATTTTCATTCGATAAAACTTTCAAAAGGGCGTTTACAAACTCTATTCTAGTCATGACTCCTTCAGGGTTAAATTGTTTTCCGTTAAGTGTCATGATATCGTTATCTACAACGATATTAATTTCTTTGTTTGCCCAGTAATTTTCTCCTACATCAGCTATATTTGCAGCAAACGAAGGAGTAATTGTCAATGATAATAAACCTAAAATCATTAGGCCAGAAATAAATTTGTTCATCTTTAATTCCTCATATTTACCAGTAAACCTTTTTCGTGTATAATTGTATCGTGAATAGTAATTTTTGTAAACATGCAATTATATAATAGATAATTTACCCAATTAAGAAAGGAAAAGTATGGATAATTACACTATGACTAAGATTGTTGCGACACTAGGTCCGGCATCATCCACAAAAGAAAAAATCAGAGAGCTTTTTAAAGCAGGAGTAACCATGTTTAGATTAAATTCTTCACATGGCGATGTAGAAATGCACAAACAAAATTTGTCTTACATCAGAGAAATTGAAGAAGAAGAAAAAACTTTAATTCCTGTATTGTTAGACTTACAAGGACCAAAAATCAGAATTGGTACACTTCCTGAATCAATCGAAATTCATAAAGGAGAAATTCTTAAATTCCGTCACCAACCTGAAATCACAGGCGACATTTTACCTGTAGATTACAAAGGTATGGCTGATGACGTTACTCCCGGCGAAAAAATCATGATTGACGATGGGAAATTACAACTTGAAGTAAAAAAAGTTGAAGATAGAGTTATCTTTGCCGAAGTTTTAACAGACGGACTTTTAAAACAAAGAAAAGGTATCAATATCCCTGGTTCTCAAGGCAGCTTGGATGTATTAACAGAAAGAGACTTGAAATTCGTTGAATTTGCAGCTCATGAAGACATTGATTATTTAGGTTTGTCTTTTGTTAGAGAAGCTTCTGATATTGTAAAATTGAGAGATTTACTTCACAAACATGGTAACTATACTGCAAGAATTATTTCTAAAATTGAAAAACCTCAAGCAGTAAATAATATCGATGCAATTATTGAAGTTTCTGACGGTATTATGGTTGCTAGAGGAGACTTAGGTATTGAAATTTCTAACGAAAAAGTACCTATTGTACAAAAAACTATTATCAGAAAAGCAAACGCTAAAAGAAAAGTTGTTATCGTTGCAACACAGATGCTTGATAGCATGATTGAAAACCCAATCCCTACTCGTGCAGAAACTTCTGACGTAGCAAACGCAATTCTTGATGGTACTGATGCAATTATGTTATCAGGAGAAACTGCTGCAGGTGCTTATCCTGTAGAAGCTGTTGCTATGATGAAAAAGATTGCTGATTACGTTTTGGATTCTTCATTCATGAGAAAAAATAAATTCCCTAGAAAAATGATTGAAGAAGAAAAAGATTCTCAAGCTATGGCAATCGGCATGTCAATTGCAGATATGACAAGAAAAATGCCTGTAAAAGCAGTTATTGCATTAACAGGTAGCGGATTTACAGCATCAATGCTTGCAGAAGGCAAATTGAGTGTTCCAATCTTTGCTTGCTGTCCTGATAAGAAAGTTTGTCGTAACATTAAATTGTTCAGAGGCGTATAC
>CAKUQA010000042.1 GCA_934675225.1 uncultured Candidatus Melainabacteria bacterium
CTTTGGGACAGAGATTTGGTTCGTCAATTTATTAATATTGCACCTTCATTATCAACCAGTGTATAGTTTGTTAGCTTTTTTCTATATTTGAAGTTAACTTTTTAATAATTCGTTACAAAATAGCAATTATTTAAAAAGTAAATACTTTATATATATAAGAGAGGATAACTATGGGCGACGTAAATCAGGTTCAAAATACTGTAATGTCTGAAAGTGACTTTAATAAAAGTCCACTTAAGAATGTGATGTCATACAATGAATATTTTACTAATGCATTGAAAAGTCAATCTGCATTTACTTTTGCAAAATTTGATCCTGCAAAGGCTTTTTATCAGGAGAGAATGGCGGCTTATAAAAAACATGAGGCACAGTCCGAAGCTGCAATTGCAAATTATAAAGAACTTGAAGCTCAATATAAAGCTTTGCTTGGTCAACAAACTTCTATCAATACAAGTTTGATGGCAAAATATCAGGTTTCAAATAAAAATGATTTGCAAAATACAATGAAGTTGAACAATTCATTGTTTGACCAAGGTGTTTATAATAAGGCTGCAAATTCTGCAAATGAAGCTTATACTGAATATATAGCAGCATTACAAACAGCGAATTACATAACACATAAGCTTGTTTAGAAACCGTAACATATTTGTATTTTCATGCTTGCAATTTTTCCTTTAATATATTATCATGCAACTTGTAGAGTGCTTACGCCAATAATCACTCAACAAGTAAAGGAAAATTAAAATGAACTTAAAAAACAAGCAAGAAATAGTAAAAGCATACGGCAAGAACGAAAAAGACACTGGTTCTACAGCTGTTCAAGTTGCTATGATGAGCCAAAAAATCTCTGAACTTACTGAACACCTAAAATCTAACCAAAAAGATTTCGCTACAAAAAGAGGTCTTTTGATGATGGTAGGTAAAAGAAAAAGATTACTTTCTTATTTGAAATCTCAAAACCTTGATGAATACAGAGAATTGATTAAGAAATTAGGTATCAGAGGTTAATTTTAAGCGAATTAAAATTCTATACAAAGGGCTGTCTTATTTGGACAGCCTTTTGTGCATTAATAGACAAGAAAGAGTAAATATATAATGAAATCATTAAAATCAATGCGTTTACATATTGGAGTGTTTGGCAGAACAAATGTCGGAAAATCTTCATTATTAAACAGAATAACCAATCAAGAAATTTCCATAGTTTCAGATATTGCAGGAACTACAACTGATGTTGTTGAAAAATCAATGGAATTGTTGCCTGTTGGACCTGTTACTTTTCTGGATACTGCAGGTTTGGATGATAATACTGAGTTAGGAGAAAAACGCGTTGAAAAAACGATGAAAATTCTTAATCGTATTGATGTTGCCGTAATTGTTTGTGATTTTAACAAGATAGCAGTGGGACAATCTATTGATACAAATAATTTTCTTGGCGATTATGAAAAAGAATTAATAGAGAAATTAAACGAGTTAAAAATTCCTTATTTAGTTGTTGTGAACAAATGTGATTTAGCTGCCGGACAGGATTGTGTAGCAACTATAGAGGATAATTCTAATATAATTTATACCTCTGCAAAAAATGATGAGAGATTAGTTTATAAATTTAAAGAGGCTTTAGTAAAACTTCTTCCGGAAGGTTTTGTAAATTCTCCAAAAATTGTTGGAGATTTAGTTCCACCAAAAAGTACTGTTGTTTTGGTAATTCCTATTGATAAAGAAGCTCCAAAGGGAAGAATTATTTTGCCGCAAGTGCAGACTTTGCGTGATTTGTTGGATAGTGAATGTTTGAGCTATGTTGTTAAAGAAAGCGAGCTTAAAGATGCATTAGAAAACTTGAAAACACCTCCGGCTCTTGTTGTTACTGATAGTCAGGCTTTTCGTCAAGTTGCGGAAATTGTTCCTGAAAATATTCCTTTGACATCTTTTTCAATCCTTTTTGCAAGGTTGAAAGGTGATTTGAAAGAGTTTGCAAAAGGTGCACAAGCGATTGATAATTTGAAAGACGGAGATATGGTTTTAATCCTTGAAAGCTGCACTCATCATGCTATAGAGGACGATATCGGAAGGGTTAAAATTCCAAACCTTTTACGTAAAAAAATAGGTAAAAATCTTGTGATACACAATTATGCAGGGCATGATTTCCCTGATTTAAAGGATTATAAATTGGTTATACATTGTGGAGCTTGTATGACAAATCGTCGTGAAGTTTTATCTAGAATATTGATAGCAAATCAAGCAGGTGTTCCGATTACAAATTATGGTATTACGATTTCTTATTGTTTAGGTATTTTGCCAAGAGCAATAAAAATATTTGAAAATTAGAGATTTTAAGGAATTATCAAATTATATAGAAAGCGTTGCTTTTTTCATTTTTTCTTTTTTTATAGTAAACTATTACTGTAAAAAGTATTACTAAATATAAGGAAGAAAAATATGGAAAAACTTTCACCTTTACAAATCGAAAGATTGAAGTATCAACCAAAACTTCCGGCTAGTCTTGCAGAAGGCATTAATAGCTTGGAATTGGCAGAAGGTTCTGCAACTCAATCAGTTAGAGATCAAGAACAAATTCAAGAATTATTCAAAAACACTTACGGCAAACCTGTTGTAACTTTCAAACATTCAACAATGTCTAAAGAAGCAGGTGTTAGAAATGTCGGTGTTATCCTTTCAGGTGGTCAAGCTCCTGGTGGACACAATGTAATTGCCGGTTTATATGATGCTTTGAAACAAGCAAATTCTTCTAATAAATTATATGGATTTTTGGGTGGCCCATCAGGTATTATTGATGGCAAATATGTAGAATTTGATGACAAATTTATTAACGCATACAGAAATACTGGCGGATTTGATATTATCGGCTCAGGTAGAACTAAACTTGAAACAGAAGAACAATTTGAAAAATCGCTTGCAGTATGCAAAAAATTGAATATTTCTGCTGTTGTAATTATTGGTGGAGATGATTCAAATACAAACGCAGCACTTTTGGCTGAATGGTTTGTTAAACATAATGCAGGAATTCAAGTTATTGGTTGCCCTAAAACAATTGATGGTGACTTGAAAAATGATCAAATTGAAATTTCTTTCGGTTTTGATACTGCTACAAAAACTTATGCTGAACTTATCGGAAATATTGAACGTGACGCAAATTCAGCTAAAAAATATTGGCATTTTGTAAAAATTATGGGTAGAAGTGCTTCTCATGTTGCTTTGGAAGCTGCTTTGCAAACTCAACCAAACATTACTTTAATTTCAGAAGAAGTTGAAGAAAAGAAAATGTCTCTTGAAAGCATAATTAACTATATGTGTGACATTATTGTTAAACGTGCCGATATGGGTAAAAATTTTGGTATTGCTGTAATTCCGGAAGGTTTGATTGAATTCATTCCTGAAATGAAATCTATGATTGCAAACTTGAACGATATTATGGCATCTTTGGAAAATGATACTGATTTTGTTAACGCAACTACAATTCGTGACAAATTTGATATTGTTGAAAACAGACTTGATGAAAATAATGCAAAAGTTTATGCGTCACTTCCTGTTTTAATTAAAGGTCAATTATTGGCTGATCGTGACCCGCATGGTAATGTTCAAGTTTCAAAAATTGAAACTGAAAAGCTTTTAATTGAAATGATTTCTACCAGATTAGATGAGTTGAAATCTCAAGGTGAATTTATTGGCAAATTCAATGCTCAATCTCACTTCTTTGGATATGAAGGCAGATGTGCATTCCCTTCAAACTTTGATGCGGATTATTGCTATTCATTAGGTTTTAATGCGTTTGCATTGATTAGCTTCGGTTTGACAGGTTATTTGTCATCAGTTAGAAACTTGACAGCTCCTGCTTCTGAATGGATTGCAGGCGGTATTCCTCTTACAATGATGATGAACATGGAAAAACGTCACGGTGAAATGAAACCTGTTATCCAAAAAGCACTTGTAAAACTTGATGGCCCTGTATTCAAGCAATTGGAAAAAAACAGAGAAGATTGGGCATTAAATGATAGATATTTATTCCCTGGAGCAATCCAATACTTTGGCCCATCTTGTGTTTGTGATGTTACAACTTGTACTTTACAACTTGAAAGAGCTAAGCAATTAGTTAATGCATAAGATTAATTTATTTTTAAAAAGCGGATTAAGATTTTCTTAGTCCGCTTTTTAAGTTTTGGTGTATTATTAAATTTAAAAACTTGATTAATTTTTAATCTTTTATTATATTAGTGTAAGGAATTAGGATTATATGGTATTAAAAAAGGGATTTACAAATATAATAATTTTAATTGTTATACTTACAAATTTTTTGGGAGTTGCTTTTGGTACAGATATAATTCCCCCTATGTGGACAGATTTTTGCCCTGCCGGTTTAGAAAATGCTGAATATAAAGAGATTAAATGGTTTTTGCCGGATGGCTCAAAATCTACTCAGGAGATATATAATTATTGGGCAAACAGGCGTAAAGAGTTTCAAGCAACTTTAGTTAAGTGTGGTGCACTTAATTACATCGGACAAAGAGAGTGTTATGCTGAATTAAAGCGTAATCAACTTTTTTATAACGAGCAGTATAAACGAGGAATTTATCAGCAACAAATTACACGCCAAGATTGGCGAGACAACCATGAAAAGGGGTCTAGTCCTGTCATGATTCATATTTTTAGAAAATAGTTTATTGTATAATAGCTGAAACTTGTTCTGTTATATCGTCTCCTCCGAATAAAACAGTGTTTTTGGGTAAAACAATGTTGTAGTTCATAGAACGCGCTTTCTCTACAACCGCAGTTTTTATTTTACTGTCTATTGCCTTAACTTTTGTGTTATATGAGGTGTCTAGGGCTAATTTTTGATTGTTGATTTCGTTTCTGTATTTTTCTTCCAATTGTGAAATTTTGGCTGGATCTTTTTCTTTTGCAATCTCTGTTCTAGCTTTTTCTATTGTTGATTGCATTTTTTGAATTTGACTATCTTGTTCGGTTTTTAGTTTTTTTATGTCTGTTGAATTTGCAACTACTTTTTGAATATCAACAGTTGCTATTTTATATTCTGATTGAGTCTTTGAAATTGCAATATTATTTACAGAATAGCCTGCAATAAAAGATATTACTATTGCGAGCGTTGATACTACAAGTTGTTTTTTCATGGTAATCCTTTCTTCTTTTTTTTACAGTTAGATTATTATTTGTTAAATAAATTTTTTAATTGGTTACTTGGATTAATTTCATGTTTTTTGTATGATATTCTTGCGAATACATGAATGAATTGAAAATTAAATTTGTTCAATTCACAAAGGAGAGAAAATATGAAAAAATCAATTAATGATTTAGGTGACGTAAAAGGGAAACGTGCTCTTGTTAGAGTTGACGTTAACGTGCCTCTTGACGAAAATCACAACGTAACAGATGACACAAGAATTCAGGCTATTGTTCCTACAATTAATGCTTTGAAAGAAAAAGGAGCTAAAATTATTCTTATGGCTCATTTGGGCAGACCAAAAGGAGAATGGAAAACTGAATTTTCACTTGAACCTGTTGCTAAATATATGTCAAAAGTATTGGGTGAAGATGTATTGTTTGTAAAATCACCTGTTGGCGAAGGTGCTGATAAAGAATTAGAAGCATTGAAAGATGGTCAGGTTGCTTTGTTGGAAAATATTCGTTTCTACAAAGCTGAAGAAGCAAAAGATGATGATATGACATTTGCTGAAGAACTTGCTAAACTTGGCGATTTCTACGTAAATGATGCTTTCGGTGCAGCTCACAGAAAACATACTTCAACTGCTAAAGTTGCTCACATTTTAAAACCGGCTGTTGCAGGTTTGTTAATGGAAAAAGAAATCAGATGCTTATCACAAGCTTTGGATAATCCAACTCGCCCATTTACTGCTGTAGTTGGCGGTGCTAAAGTTTCTTCTAAAATCGGTGTTTTAGAAAACTTAATCGACAAAGTTGATAATTTAATTATCGGTGGTGGTATGGCTTATACTTTCGTAAAAGCTAACGGTGGTAAAATCGGTAACTCAATTTGCGAAGATGACCAAATGGATGTTGCAAAAGCTATCGAAAAGAAAGCTGCTGATAAAGGCGTAAAAATTGTAATGGCAACAGATGTTCTTGCGGCTGATGATTTCTCAGGAAATGGTACAAACAAAGTTGTTTCAATCAACGAAATTCCTGATGGATTTGAAGGTGTAGACGCTGGCCCTGATAGCCAAAAAGCATTTGCAGAAGTAATCAAAAATTCAAAAACAATTTTGATGAACGGACCTGTTGGCGCATTTGAAAATCCTAAATTTGCAGAAGGTACAAAAGCAGTATTGCAAGCTATTGTTGATGCAACTAAAGCCGGTGCAGTTTCTGTAATCGGTGGTGGTGACTCTGTATCTGCCGCTAAAAAATACTTTAAGGCAGAAGATTTCACTCACGTATCAACAGGTGGTGGTGCTTCTCTTGAATTTATTGAAGGAAAAGTATTACCTGGGGTTGCTGCTTTAGACGAAAAATAAGATATTTTTCATAAATAACTCTGAAAGACCTGCTTTTTATAAAGTGGGTCTTTTTGCTTGCTATAAATTTAAAATGATACCTTTTTAATGATGACTAGTAAAAAATCGGACTTCTAAAAAATAGAAATCCGATTTTTAAATTTATATAATCTTCAACAATAATTATAATTATTTGCGAAGTGCTTGGTCAACAGCTACTGCAACAGCAACAGTTGCACCAACCATAGGGTTGTTACCCATACCGATAATTCCCATCATTTCTACGTGAGCAGGAACTGATGAAGAACCGGCAAATTGAGCATCACCGTGCATTCTACCCATAGTATCTGTCATACCGTAAGAAGCAGGGCCTGCAGCAACGTTATCAGGGTGTAATGTTCTTCCTGTACCACCACCTGATGCTACTGAGAAGTATTTTCTATCATTTTCCCAGCACCATTTTTTGTAAGTACCTGCTACAGGGTGTTGGAAACGAGTTGGGTTAGTTGAGTTACCTGTAATAGATACATCAACGCCTTCACTAATCATAATAGCAACACCTTCAGAAACATCATCAGCACCATAACATCTGATTTCGCCTCTTTCTCCTTCAGAGAATCTTGTTTCTTTAACAACTTTTAATTCGCCTGTTTTGTAATTATATTGAGTTTCAACAGAAGTAAATCCGTTAATTCTTGAAATTACATAAGCAGCATCTTTTCCTAAGCCGTTCAAGATAACTCTTAAAGGATTTTTTCTAACTTTGTTAGCATTTCTAGCGATACCGATAGCTCCTTCAGCAGCAGCGAAAGATTCGTGACCAGCCAAGAAACAGAAACATTTAGTTTCTTCTCTTAATAACATAGCAGCCAAGTTACCGTGACCGATACCAACTTTTCTTGTGTCACCTACTGAACCAGGAACACAAAAAGCTTGTAAGCCTTCACCTATCAAGCTTGCTGCATCAGCAGCAGTTGCAGCTTGTTTTTTTAGTGCGATAGCAGCACCTAATGTATAAGCCCAAACAGCATTATCAAATGCGATAGGCTGAATTCCTTTAACAATTGCTTCAACATCAATACCGTTTGATTTACAAAGTTCTTGAGCTTCTTCTAAAGATTTGAAGCCGTATTCAGGTAAAACTTTGCTCAATTTAGCTTGACGTCTGTCTTGTCCTTCAAATTTTACTGTCATTTTATTTTCCTCTTAATTATTTTTAATTAAATACGTTCTAATCCCCCTTGTCACTCATGTAAGAAATATTTTTTCTGAAATAATGAGGATGGGGAAAGTAACTAGTCAACTCTTGGGTCAATTTTCTTAACAGCTTCAGCAAATCTGCCGTATGTGCTAGTGAATTTTTCAAGAGCTTCTTTTGGATCCATTCCTTTTTTTACTGCGTCCATAAATTTGCCCATGTGAACAAATTTATAACCGATGATTTCATCATTTTTGTCAAGTACTAATTCAAGA
>CAKUQA010000043.1 GCA_934675225.1 uncultured Candidatus Melainabacteria bacterium
ATATTGAGCTAACGCTAAATCGTTTTTATTTAATTCTTGATATGATAAAGCCAGATTTACGTGAGCAGAAGTGTTTTCTGGATTTGCTTCTACTGCTTTTTCTAAAAATTCGCAAGCTTTGTCATAACTTTTTGTTTGGAATAATGCTAAACCATAGTTTGAAAAGTTTTTAAACCCTGTTGGATTTTTGGTATAAAGAGTATTATATTCTTTTACCGCATTTTCATATTCTCCATCGCTAATGTATGATGCTGCAAGGTTTTCGCGAGCTTCTTGATGTTGAGAATATGTTGACAAAAATTTGTTATAATTTTCGATTGCAGATTTGTAATCTCTCAATTGGTATTGTACATTCGCGATATTCAAGTAATTATACAAATATTCAGGACACATTTCAGCTACTTTATTATACGCTTGCAAAGCTTCTAAATATTTACCTTGGTTTTCGTAAATACTGCCAATACTCAAATAAACATAGCCATCAGACGGTTTGAGTTCAAGTACTTTGGAATAAGTTTCAAGAGCTTTGTCATATTCGCCCATTTCGCTATAAACTCCGGCAAGTTTTGTATAAATCATAACATCGTTTCCTGCAAGAGTAAGCGCTTGTTGTAATTTGCTGACTGCAGTTTGATAATCTTCTTTGTATTCAGCTGAACAAGCTTGTTGATATAATGAATTAGCTTCCGGAACCATAGCTTGAACAGTAGTTTGTGCTCCGGTTAACATAAGTGATAATAATGCCGAAAATAATAACTTCTTATTAATAATGCCACTCTCCTAATCTGCAATAATAACTTAACGATATTATAGCAGAAAAAGGAGATTAATGCAAAAATATTATTTTGTTAAAAATAAAGATTTTATTAGTATTGTTAGGTTAAAATTCCACAACTCGATAATTGAATAAATTGAAAATTTTGCCTAATATTTTAATGTCAATAATTTCTGCGTATGTTTAACAAAAATTTACAAAGTCGTTTCGCAAACAGGACGCTAATTTTGCACTTGTGTATAACTAGTGCCACTAGAAAAAGCTACAAATATATGCTATAATTTATGCTATGAATTATATATGGTCACTAAAGGAAACAAAAGGAGTAGGTCTATGACAGTGTTAGCTTCAGAAACAATTAAACCAAAAACAACAAAATCAAAATTCAATGATGAATTTGAAAACTATTTGAAAAATCAGTGTTTGAAAACAACTTTTAACGGTATTGAGGTAGAAACTTTTTCTTGGTACAAGAAAGTTTTAGGATTGGTATAACACAATATAGCTACTGTTAAAGGATTATTTAGGGAATGTCAAAGAGATTTTTACTTTAAAGTACAACCTTAATTTAAAGGTTGTACTTTTGAGTTGTGTTTTTATTAGTATATTTTCTAAATTTGTTTAATGTTTACCAATCGGAAGCAACTTCGTCCTCATCGTCTTGTAATGCGGATAAATCTTTGTGCTCAGAGCCGTCAAATCCTTCCGGTAACATATCATCATCAGGCCAAACAGTATCTTCATCATATCGAGATGCATTTAGGTTTAATGATGCAGTTAAATCAGAATTGCTTAAATCTGTTTCTGATAAAATGCAACCTGCCATATCACTGTCAGAGAAGTTGCAATATGTCATTTCTGCATAGCTGCAATCAGCGCCTGTTAATAATGCATCTGTAAAATCACATTCTAAAATTCTTGCACGTGTAAAATCAACGGAAGTTAAATCAGTGTTTGTAAAATTCACAAATGATAAATTGCAGTCTGCAAAAGAGCTAGAGTTTAAATCTGCATCAGAAAAATCTATTTCAGATAAATTAATTCCCGAAAAATCAACTTCTGATAAATCGACTTCTTCTTGTTCGGCTTTCCATTCGTTAAATTTTTCTGGATTTTTTCTTAATAATTCAACTAATTCTTCTTTTGTGTAATCTATCATTTTATTTATTTCTCCTTTATATGAGTTAGTGTTCTTTTAGTATTATTGTTAAGTGTTTTGGTTTTTGGTAGAATTTAGTTTTCTCGCAAATATCCTGCAACAAGCACGGCTTGCGTTCTGTTTGTCACTTTTAGTTTTTTAAATATACTATTCAAATGTGTTTTTACAGTAACCTCTTTTACAAACATTTTGTCTGCAATCTGTTTATTACTTGCCCCATTTGCAACCATTTCTAACACTTCTTTTTCTTTAGATGTTAAAAGGTTTTGAGAAGTTGTTTGTTTGTCAGTTTTTATTGGTTGTTTTTGCCATTGTGAACGTCTGAGAACAGCCTCCATTCTGGCTAAAAGATTTGGCAAAATAAATGGTTTTATAATATAATCGTCTGCTCCGATTTTTAAACCTGCTACCATTTTTTCTTCATCATTGACTGCTGTTAACATAATTACAGGTAAATGCTTGGTAGTTTCGTCTGAACGAATTTCTTTTAATGTTTGCCACCCGTTCATGTTAGGCATCATAACATCAAGAAGTACAATATCAAAATTTTTGTTTTTGTCAGAAAGAATTTTTAATGCTTGAACGCCATCATTTGCCGTTGTTACTTCGTATCCGTAAAAAGGCAAGGCATCTTTTAAATATTTGGAATTGTCATCAACCAGTAAAACACTTGTTAATTCCGGCATAGTATTCAATCCTTATACAATTTTATTTTTAAGGGCTTTTAGGGCTGCTTGAAGCCTGTCATCAACTTCAAGTTTTTGTAAAATATTTGCCACATGAGCTTTGGTTGTATTAATACTTATAACAAGGATTTGAGCAATTTCCATATTGCTGTAACCTTCTGTCATAAGTTTTAATATCTGTGCTTCACGTGAAGTCAAATCATAATCTTTTCTGTTGTCACTTGTTTCTAAAGTTGGGGAATTTGCACTTGCTTTCAGTACTATATGTGCGATACTCGGGTCAAACCAAGCAGCTCCGTCTGCAACAGAGCGAACTACTTCTACTAATCTTTGTGGGTTAATTTCTTTTGAACAGTATGCGTTTGCACCTGCTTTTAAGCTGTTTAAAACTTCTTTTTCATCATTGTGAGATGTTAGGATGATAATTTTTACGTCTTTGTTTGCGGAACGGATTTGTTGAGTAGCCTCTATTCCGTTCATATTAGGCAAACCTAAGTCCATAATAATTATATCTACATTGTTGTTATTGAATATCTGAATAGCTGTTTCTGCAGAATCTGCTTCATAGATATTTTCGACAAAATCAACATTTTCAAATGTTGTTTTTAATCCAAAACGTGTAAGTTCGTGATCTTCAACTATCAGAATATTTTTTTTCATATACTTAATTCCTCTTTTGCAGGTGTGTAATCAGGGTTTAAAAGTAAAGATTTTTTGAAATATTTCAGAGCATCTTGTTTAAGTCCCTGATTTTTTGCAATCAATCCTTGATAATAATAATATCTAAAATCATTTTCGTCAATATAGTTTACTACACCAAGATATTTTCTTGCTTCAAAATAGTTGCCACGTTCAATTTCAACACGTCCTAAATCAAGCCAAGCATCTTTATAATTCATATTTATTGCTACAGCTTTTTTCAAATATGCAATTTCTTTTGTTTTATCTTTTAGGGCAATTTTGTAATATGCGACCCAGCTGTCAGAATATGTTTTTAAAACTTTTTCGTATATTTCAACAGCTTTTTTTTCTTTGCCTAATTGTTCGTATGTTTGAGCGATTTTTATTGCACAAATTGAAGAAGTTTTGTTGTTTGCTTCTGCATTTTTGTAATATTTTAATGCGTTTTTAAAATCGCCTGTTCTAAAACTTAAATCCCCGAGAACAAGCAAAGTTGTCGTGTTTCCGCTGTCTAACTTATAAGCTTTTGTTGCTGTATCTTGGGCTTTTTCATATTCTTGCATATCAAAATATACTCGTGAAAGAATTGCAAAAACTTCTTTGTTATGTTTCTTTTTTGTGGTTACTGCACTTTGCAAAGAGCGCATAGCTTTTGCGTATTCGTTTTCATAGTAGTAATAGTATCCTAGGTGATACATTTTTTCAGAATAATCTTTTTTTGATTTGTATAGAACGTATTGTTCAAGAGAATTAACTTTTCTGGAAAAATCTGTTGTGTATAAGTTTTGAGATTTTATATAATCTACCATTTTTAGCGCATTTTGAGGCTTTTTACCTTGCGATAAAATTTCTGCTTTAAGTTTTTTGTAATTCAAGTTTTGGGCATTCATTTTTATTGCGGTATCAATATAATTATTTGCTTCAACAAAGTCATTTGATTTTAAATACCCTAGAGCGGCGAGGTAATTTGCGTAATCTGATTCATTCATTAATGTTGAATTTTTTACAAGCTCGGATGTTGCTTCTCTGCTTTGATCATTGTAAATAATGTTTGAAAAAACTTCTCCAAGGTATATTTCATCATCAGATTTTAATTTTTTTGAAGTTCCGTAATATAGTTTTATGTCGCCTAACAAAAAGTCTGATAATGTTTTATCTTCAATTTTTGAAGCCGCTAAATCCGATAAATCAAAAAATCCTATATCAGCCATGTTTTCAGCCATTTTCATATAGGCATAGTCGTTTTCATCCATTGTTTCAATCAAAATTTTAAAATCCATATATGCAGATTTGATGTTACTTTGCATAAATCTGTCAAAAGCAATAACGTATTGATTATGAATGCTATTATGGGTTAAAGTTGCTTTTTTCAACGGTATTGCAATAGTGTTTACAGGGATTGGTTGAGGAATAAACGGGTTTGCAGGCTGAATAGTATCAAATCCTTCTGCCAAAACAGGAGTTGATATACAAGCTGCTATAACAATTATTGAAAATAAATTTTTCATTAATACTACGTAAACCTCTCTTTATTTTATATTTCCTGAATAATAGAAATTAAATAATTCTGCAATTTGTTTTTGTTCTTCTGTTGCATTTTCATTAATGATAAAATTGTATATATCAAGTAAATTGTATTTACTTAATGTTTTTTGGTCTTTTTTCTTGAAACTGTGATGGTTTTCAGTTAAGAATACCAGTATAATTTTGTCAACGGGAATATGCAAAAATGTATCTACCAAATTTCCGTCAAAATGTTTATTTTTCCCTGAAAGCAAGATATCAATAACATTTTGAATAGGCATTTTGTCACGATAGTGACGTTTGGATGTGATTGCATCAAATACATCTGCAACGGCAAGAATTCTTCCGCCGTAAGGAATATCTTCTCCGCTCAAATGTCTGTAATATCCTGAACCATCATATTTTTCGTGATGAGAGCAAGCAATTTCGGTGATTTGTTTGAAATCGTCTGATGTGTGAATTTTTTCGAGAATATCATGAGTAATTTTTACGTGTTCTTGAATATGTTTGTATTCTTCATCAGTAAGTTTTCCTTCTTTTTGAAGAACAGAATCCCTAATTCCAATTTTTCCGATATCATGCAAAATTGCGGCTTTTTCAACTATTTCTTTATATTTTTCGTCACAACCGAGTGCATCAACCAATAACATTGAATAAAGTTTTACACGGCTGGAATGACCGGCTGTAATTTTGTCTCTGGCATCTATTGAGGTTGCAAGAGTGTCAATAAAGCTTTCGAAAAGCACTTTTTGTTCTTTATATAATTCTTTTTGCTGTTCAAATAATTGAGCATTTTCAAGGGCTATTGAGGCACTTCCGCCGATTGCGACAAGTAAATCTTCGTCACCTTTTGTAAATACCCCGCCAAGTTTGTTAAGAACCTGAAAAGCTCCGATAATTTCTTGATTATTATTTTTAATCGGCATACAAAGAATAGTCTTAGTTCTATAACCCGTTTCTTTATCAATATCAGGATTAAATCTTGAATCATTATAGGCATCAGGAATATTTAAAGGTTCTCCTGTTTTTACAACATAACCTGCAAGTCCTTTGTCTGCCGGAAATCTTATTTCTTGACTTCCCAAGCCCAATGCAACTTTGCTCCAGAGTTCGTTTTTCTCTTTATCCAGCATAAAAACGGTACATCTATCAGCTTGAATTGCAATTTTGGTTTCTTCTGCAATAACTTTAAGCAAAACATCAATATCTGTTACGGCTGTTATTGAACGTCCTATTTTTACAAGAGAAACAAGCGGATCGCTTTTTATAGGTAAAGAAAAATCCATTCCGCTTCGCAATTGTTTAATTCTTGTTAAAACATATCCCATTATTGAAAGTTCGTCACCTGCAATAATTGATAAGTTTTTGGCGCTTTCAAAATGTAATTCTGCAGATTTTTTTACATTTTCTCCAAAATCAACTGTGCCTTTTGCATATTCGTTTGCAATTTTAGCATTATTACTTTTTGCGAATTCTGCCATATATTGGGCATCATTCAATAAACTTAAAGAAGTTGAATAATTGTTTTTGTCTTGTAAGTAAAGTGACATACCAAGAAAACTCAAGCTTACGGAAAGAAGTTCAGAATTGTTTTTGAATTTTTCTCTTGCTGTTTTGAATGTTTCTATAGCATTATTATAATCTTTGTCCTCTAAAAGAGTTAGGCCTTTTTTTATAACTTCTTTATCACACGTAATCATTTCTTAAAACCTTGTTTTCTTTATAGTACTTATAATTTACAACTCTATGTTTTTATTGTACAATATTTTCGAGAATAATACAAATTTTTTTATAGGTGGTTTAATGAAAAAGATTACAATACTTATTCCGGTATTTAATGAGGTAAATACTTTGGATAAAATTTTGGAAAAGGTTGAACAGGCTAGCTTTTGTGGCTTGGAAAAAGAAATTATATTGATAGACGATTATTCAACAGATGGAACCAGAGATTTATATTCAAAATATCCGTATAAAGTTTTGTATCATGAGTATAATCAAGGGAAAGGTGCAGCTTTGAGGACTGGGTTTAAAGAAGCAACCGGAGATATTATTGTTATTCAAGATGCGGATTTGGAATATGAGCCGGTTGATTATGAACCGCTTATTCAATTAATTCTTGATGGTAGGGCAGATGTTTGTTACGGTTCCAGACTTTCCGGCGGAAAACCTTCTCGTTCATTTATGTTTCACCATTTGTTAGGAAATAAGTTTTTGTCTTTGCTGACAAATATTCTATACGGTGCAACTTTAACTGATATGGAAACTTGTTACAAGGCTTTTAAGGCAGATTTTATAAAAGGGATTGAGATTAAATCAAATAGGTTTGATTTTGAACCGGAGATTACTGCCAAGATTTTAAAACGTGGTGCCAGATTGTATGAACTTCCTATTTCGTACTATGGTAGGGAGTTTGCGGAAGGTAAGAAAATTACATGGCGTGATGGAATTCATGCTATAATAGCGTTAATAAAATTTAGGTTTACAGATTAAGATAGGAGTAAAAAATGAAAAAAGTTATTTTATCATTATTTTTGGCAGCTTCTCTTGCAGCTCCGTCATTAGCTGCAACTTGGAGTGCAGTTGACAGAGTTCCTACAGTGGGAAAACAAGTTTTAACAAAAAACAGTTTGCCATCAACTACAAAATTTGTTGTAACAGAAACAGAAGTTTCAAACAGTTCTTCAAATTCTAATAATGAACTTTATATTCCTAAAACAGATTTAGGGTATGCAGGTAATGATAATGAAGTAGCAGCAGTAATTGCACAACAAATTGGTGTAATCATTAATGCAAATGCTTCTAAGAAAAAATTTGTTTCTAACGTAACATCTGCACTTGCAGGTAACTTTACAGACACAGGACTTGAAAAGTCTGCACTGATTGCAAACGAATTGACTTTGAACAGTATGTCAGAAAAAGATAAAATGAATGCAGATATTACCGGTGTTGATTTGATGATTCAAGCAGGTTATAACCCTTTAGCGATGATTGTTGTTCTTGGAAAACAACCGGGAACTTCTTTGGATATTTTAAAGAGCCAACCAAACAATTTTAAACGTACAATGTATATTTATGACTATCTTTCATACAATTATCCTTCAAAGGTTAAAGCAGGATACAAT
>CAKUQA010000044.1 GCA_934675225.1 uncultured Candidatus Melainabacteria bacterium
GTGTTATCGGAATGGAATACAAAACCTCTTTAAATCGTTTTACAACTGTTGTCCCTGAACGTTATGACGTAGCTGACGGTAATGTCGTCCAAGTTAATGCTGTTGAAGTTGAAATAAATGCAACAAGCGGGCATGCTGTAGCTATAAGAAGAATTTTTTGTTACGTAGATAAAGAGAAAAAGGAAGAGGAAAATGAAAAGTGATTTGCACATTCACACCCTTTATTCAGACGGTGTGTTCTCGCCTGAGAAAATTGTAGACACTGCTATTGATGTAGGTTTACAAGTAATAGCTTTGACAGATCATGATAATGTTTTGTCATATCCTGTTGCAAAAGAATACTTGAAAAAAAACAATATGGAAAACAAGTTAGAAGTTATTCAGGGTATTGAAGTTAATACTTTATATAAAAATTATGAAGTTCACATTTTGGGTTACTTCATGAATGTAAATGACAATGATTTTAAAAGTATGTTAAAAACTCAGCAACAAGCTCGTATTGAACAAGCTAATGCAATAATTGATTTATTGGCTAAAAAAGAAGGAATTCGAATAAAATTTGATGACATAAAAAAACAGGTAGCAGAAGGTGGAAGTATTGGACGTCCGCATATTGCAAAAGCAATTACAAATGCTGGTGGAACTTCCAGTGTTATAGAAGCTTATGCAAAATATATTCATGATGATTCTCCTGTTTATGTTCAAAGAAAAACAGTAACTCCTCAAGATGCTGTTGAAATAATTTATGACGCAGGTGGCATTCCTGTTATTGCGCACCCTCATGATATTGATATCGCAGAAGATTTAATAAAAGAACTTATGCAATACGGTTTGAGAGGAATTGAAGCTTACCACAGAAAACATTCTCCTGCATGTGTAGAATATTTTTCTTCAATGGCAGAAGAATTGGGACTTATTGTTACCGGAGGTTCAGATTTTCATGCTCCAAATATAATGAACGGTCAAATTGTGTTGGGCAAGAATTTTGTTCCTGAATGGGTATATGACAAGTTGATTGCTGAAAAAAAACTAATTGATTTAGCATAACGATAAAAGAGGTTATATGACAAAAAAACATTACTGGAAACTTGAATATTCAATTGCGCTTTTTGTTTTTTTAGGAGTATTACTGCTGATAATGCCGTTTTCTATTGAAAACACTCGTCAGGCAAATTTTATATCTAAATGGAATGAAAAGTTTAATAGAGTTGAATATATGTTTTCGGTAATGAATGCTCATATAACTGATGATATGTTAAAGAGTATGAAACGAGCAAAAACTCCGCAAGAAAGAGAAAAATTGCTTTTAACATTGGTAAAACCTTATTTGAGAATTGATATTGATGGAATTCCGGTAAGGCATTATCATCCACGTTATATGAATGGTTCTAGAGTATACAAGGGACAAACATATTATTTTGATGAATTTTATTCTGCTGAAAATAATGCTATAGTTGGCATAAAAGACATTCAATCTGATAAATCGGATGACGTATTATTTTTGATGATGTTTGATATGAATGGTATTTTGCCTCCTAATATATGGGGAAAAGATATTTTTGGTATAAATATTTATGATGGCGGAAAAATTGAACCTTTTGGGTTTGATATGAATATGGACGAACTTAAAAAGGATTGTTCAGATTCCGGCTCTGGTGTGGCTTGTTCTTATTATTATAAAATCGGTGGTGGGTTTGAAGATTAAACCCCATATTCAATTTACAAATGTTTACTGATTTAACAATTTTTCTCTTTGATATGTTTTTATATAAACATAGGTAAAGGAGTTATGTTATGGGCAACCAATCAACAGGTGTGGCTGTAAATCCCGCATTTATTAGTTCTGCAAATAACCTGAAAGCGGCAATAAATCGCATGAATATTGCCAAATCGGCTTGTAATGGTAATAAAAAACAAGATGCTATTCTGCAATATAGAAAAGCAGAAGCAGATTTTCATAAGGCAGAAGAATTATATTGTAATCAATGTGGAATTGTTGGTGGAGGAAATCTTACTCAAGAACAAGCTAAAGCGCAAGTTAACGGTATAATGAAAAATGTAATGTCTTATTATGCATAAAAAAATAGAGCCATTGGCTCTATTTTTCGTTTAATATATTTTTTGCTATTTTTATATTTTCTTTTTTAATATCACTTTTTGCCTTACTAATTTTTTCTAAACGAGCTTTATTGGAAATTGCTTCATTTCGGATTTCTGTTAATTTTTCTTTCCAACCAGTTGGTTGCCCAAATTCAGGAGCTAATTTATCTGCTTTTTCCCCGTTTCTTTTTGTTTTCAACCCTGCCCAAAAAGATATCTTTTTAGCCTGTTCTGATATTTTTTTGGAGAACTGCTTAAATAAATATTTATCTATTTCTTCTTTACGAGGAGCTTTTACAAGAGTATCAGCCAAATTGTTAAACTCTTTAAGATGTTCTCCATGTAACCCAACTAAACTAGGAGCATAAGCATCTATCCTACTATAATCAGCATCAAATCTACCTGTGTTATTTGCTACAGATTTATATAAAGCAAAATTTACACTCGTACCCAACTCTTTATTTTTTACAACTAATCTTGTTCTTGAGTTATCTATTGTAAGAATAGTTTTTTGATGTAAATTTTCCATAAAATGGTTAAATTTAGCTAAAACTGCATTACCCATTGTTTTTATATCTTGTAGCTTTTTAATATCAACTTTTTGATAAGAAAAATTTGCATCTTTTACAACTTCATCCATTTTCATTTGAGTTAAACCTCTAACAAGTTTTTCAACAGGTCTATCCACATAACCGTTAAAAGTTGGTTGGGAATTGTGTTGTTGAGTTGTTAAACTAATTGGTTGTACGTTCATTATTTATGTCCCTTTCTTTATTAGTCACACACGCTCTCTTTTTCTTATTTTCGGACTAATATTGAAGCATAGAAACATTTTTTGGAGAGTCTACTAATTTTTCTCTACCGTTTAAAGCTGTTAATTCAATTAAAAAAGCTGTTCCCACAAGGTTTGCTCCTGCTTTTTTTACAAGTTTACAAGCTGCTTCTGCTGTTCCGCCTGTTGCCAACAAGTCATCAACTACTAATACATTTGCTCCTTGAGGAAACGCATCTTGGTGGATTTCAATTTTGTCTGTTCCGTATTCTAAAGAATATTCTTGAGAATATGTTGCTGCAGGAAGTTTATTAGGTTTTCTTACAGGAACAAAACCAATTCCCATTTTGTATGCCATTGGCATTCCTAAGATAAAACCGCGACTTTCAATACCTGCAATATAATCAATTTTTTCATCCTTAAACTGTTCACAAAGATAATCAACTATTACTCTTAATGTTTCAGCATCTTTAAGAGCTGTTGTTATATCACGGAATATAATTCCTTCTTTAGGAAAATCTTTTACATCTCTTATTTTACTTTTTACATCAACAATTGTTTGTGTTGCCATTTATTTTTCTCCTTTTATTATTTTGGGTTATTTTCGTTTTTTGTTAATTTTTCAAGAATTCTAAAGTCTTTTAAATTAAAATCTTTTAGGTTAACATCGTATAGTTTGTTTTCCGATAGAATTTGTTTTAGTTTCTCTTTATATTTTTCTGTATAGGCTTTAGTTTTTTCAAGTTCTTTAATAATCAAATCTTTAATACTTGCTTCTTCCTCTCTAACTAGTCCGTGAGCAGTTTTTCCCCAATTCATATCTTTTTTCATAAATAATATTTTGAAACAAATATAAAGAACTAGTGGGAACCAAATTACAAGCAAGTAGACAGATGTTTCTAATGCTTCAAATGTCGCATCTAATCTTGGCATATAGTCATAACGTCTTAGAGCATATCTGGCTGCAAAAAAGAAGCCAAGCCCAATTAGACAACCGATAATTATAGAAGAATAAAGCATGTGTGGAGGTGCTTGTTTTGCCAACACTTTAAATCCTCTGATAATAATTTCCATCAAAAACCATCCGGGCATAATAAATTCGGATATATATGCCATCATATCAAGTCCAGCTCGAAGTGACATATCTTTTGAACAAAGTGCTGCTCCGGAGTATTCCAAATAGCGACGAATAGTACCTTCTAACCATCTTCTTCTTTGTCTGTATAAAGGTCTTACATATATAATTCCTTCTTCATATACAATAGCATCAGGACAAAATCTTATATCCCAGCCTTTTATGTGCATTCTTGTAGACATGTCCAAGTCGTCAACAATAGTATAATTATTCCATCCGCCAATATCTTCTATTGCCTGACGTTTAATAAGTTCTCCATTCCCTCTTAATTCAACAGCTCCTTTTACGGAATCTCTACCAACTTGAAAATATGTATCAAGTGTGTATTCGTTATTTTGACAGCGAGTTAAAAGGTTTGTATTTTTATTTCTAATAACTTTTCTTGCTTGAACAGCACCAACGTCTTTAGGTTCAAGGTGTGGAATTAATGTTGTTAAGAAATCTGGATCAACTGTTGCATCTGCATCAAATACTAAAATGGCTTCACCTTTTGCAAGCTTAAAAGCATCATTTAATACTGCAGATTTCCCAGGGAAAGCATCTTTGGCTCTGATTAATGCTGTAACTTTATCATATTTTTGTTCTAAATTTTTTATAACAGATGCAGTGTTGTCAGAACTTCTGTCATCAATTACGATAACTTCAAAATTTTCGTAATCCATGTTCAAAATATTTTGCACTGTATTTTCAATAACAGATTCTTCGTCATGTGCAGGAATTAAGACTGATACGAAAGGTTTATAGTTTTCATTAATTACTTGTGGATATTTTTGCAATTTTCTTTTTTGAAGTTTGTAAGACAAGTTCATAAAACCAACGTACAAAGACATTAGTACACATAATATTGCAAGTCCCCAAACGGTATTAAAATAGCTTTGGAAAATGTATATAAAAATACCAAGCCCAAAAACTATTAAAAATAATAAAATTCTTTCTTTCATCCTACATACTCCAATCCTTCAATATTATACCAAAAACTATTTAAAATTCCTATAAATGAATGTTTTAAATGTAAAAAAGTGTTAAAAATAGTTAAAACACTTGCTTTTAAAAACTGTTCAGATATAATTGTTCTTGTACAAAGAGAAGAAGGAGTTTTATAATGAACAAAGAAGAATTAGTACAAGAAATCGCTAAAAAAGCAAACGTAACTCAAAAAGAAGCTGCAGAAGTTTTGGGTGCTTTGATTGAAACAGTTCAAAAAACAGTTTCTAAAGGTAAAAAAGTAACATTAGTTGGCTTTGGTACTTTTGAAGCTAGAAAAAGAGCTGCTAGAATCGGTCGTAACCCACAAACTGGTAAGGAATTAAAAATCCCTGCAACTACAGTTCCTGCTTTCTCAGCTGGTAAAAAATTCAAAGATGCTGTTAACAAATAGTTTCTAGAGTTTTTAAAGATTTGAAAATGCACTTCCTTTAAGGAAGTGCATTTTGTTTTGAAAAAACTTAATTTAAAATAATAATTGAAATAGAAAAGTCTTAATGAGCTTCTTCGCTCTGCTCAGAATGACATTTCAACCTAATCCACTGAGAATATTTCTCTGATATCGTCCATTGTTAAAGATTTTACAATGTTTCTGTCAACGGAAATTACGCTATCAACAAGGTTTCTTTTAACTGTTTTAAGTTTTTGGATTTTTTCTTCTACAGTGTTTTTCGTAATAAGTCTGTATACGAATACTTTTTTAGTTTGTCCGATACGGTAGGCTCTGTCTGTTGCCTGATCCTCAACTGCAGGGTTCCACCAAGGGTCGTAATGGATTACGTAATCTGCACCTGTTAAGTTTAAACCTGTTCCGCCGGCCTTCAAACTAATTAAGAAAATCGGTATATGCGGATTTGAATTAAATCTTTCAACAGCTCCTTGTCTGTCTTTTGTTTTTCCGGTTAAGTATTCGTAAGGAATTCCTTCTCTTTCAAGCCAAGCTTTTACGATATCGAGCATGTTTACAAATTGGCTGAACAATAATATTCTATGTCCTTCATCAATGATTTCTTCAAGCATAGATTTGAGTTTTTCAAATTTGCCTGATTTCATTATGTGTTTTACATTCTCTTTGTCGTAAAGTCTAGGGTGACAACAAATTTGGCGTAATCTCAATAGTGCGGAGAAGATAGATAGACGACTCTTTTCTAGTCCATTTTGTTCAATAGATTTGAACAATTCTTCTTTAGTGCTATCAAGAACTTGTAAATAAAAGTCTCTTTGTTCGTCTGTAAGTTCGCAATATGCAATATTTTCCACTTTGTCAGGCAAATCTTTTGCAACATCGCGTTTCATACGACGTAAAATAAATGGATAAATTTGTAATTTTAAGCGTTTTTCAACTGTTTTGTCCTGACGCTCCATAATTGGGTTAACGTATCTTGTATTAAATTCTGCCATACTGAACAAAAATCCAGGCATAAGAAAATCAAATACAGACCAAAGTTCTTCGAGCTTGTTTTCAATAGGAGTACCGGACAATGCCAATTTATGGGATGCTTGTAATTTTTTCACAGCTTGTGCTGTTTGTGACATCGCATTTTTGATGTTTTGAGATTCATCCAGTATAACATATCTGAAATTGTATTCTTTAAGTTTATTTATATCTCGTCTAATTAGAGCATAGCTTGTTATTACAACATCATAATTTGGTATTTCTTTAAAGAATTGTTTTCTTTCAACTCCGGCAAGTTTCAGTGTTGTAAGAGTTGGTGCAAATTTTTGAATTTCTGATTCCCAGTTAAATACAACAGTTGTCGGACAGATTACAAGAACCGGTGCAGAGCCATCTTCTTCTTTTGCTTTTTGGACTACTGCAAGAGCTTGTAGTGTTTTCCCTAATCCCATATCATCAGCTAAAATTCCGTTTAATCCGTATTTATACATAAACCAAAGCCAGCCAAAACCTTTTGTTTGGTATTCTCTGAACTCGGCATTAATACCGTCAGGAAGTTGCAAATCTTCTGATGTTGAGAAATTAGACATTTGTTTCCAGAATGTTTCAAATTTATCACTCAAAACAAGTTCAACATTGAGGTTTTTGAGCTCGTTAATCAAACCTGCTCGATAAGTTTTTACGATATATTTGTTGTCACTGTTGCGGTAAACATCAAAAGAGTTAAATGCTCGCATTATAGAATAAATGTTTTGTGCAGGATATTCAACAAAGCCTAAACTTCTTATCCTGCTGTATTTTTCACCACTTTGAATTGTTTCATATATTTCGTCAAAATTGATAATTTCTTCTCCAACTTGACCATATAAAAATATTTCAAAACTATCTTCTGCTTCTTCTGAAAAGTCAATTTTCGCACAGAGTCTGAATGGATCGTCCATCAGCTTAAAGAAATTCATATCGTCTTTTTCGACAAACTTCCAACCGTCTCCGGCTTGTTTTATATAATAGTTGTAAAAATCAATTGCATTTTCTTTTTCTAGCGCCAAGTTGTTTGTTTGCATTGGTACAAAACGGCAAGCCAAAAGCATTTGATAAGCTTCTTGCTCATGTTTAAGATTTCGTTTAATCCAATAAACCAAATCTTCTCCAGGTTTTTTAATTGTGATATACGGAGCTTTTTCTGCAGTTGTTTTTGAATAAGGAACAACAACTCCATCATATTCAAATTCTAAAGAAGCTTTCAATGATTGGTCATAATCAATTCCCATTGTAACAATGTTTAGAGGTGGACGTTCCGTAAGCATTAATTGGCTAATATTGTCTGCAATTTCAACATCCATAATTTCTTGAAGTTTTGGCAATTCTTCATAAATAAATTTTCCGCCATCAGCATCTTTTAAGTCTGTGAAAGACGATTTTAGAATATTTTGTGGTAAAGAATTCATGGCAATATTAGTTGGGAAAATTATGTTTTTATATCTTCCCCATTTTAAATGTCTTGAAAAATATCTAACTTCTTCAAGTGGATAAACATCATCCTTGTCAGGTCTGCGC
>CAKUQA010000045.1 GCA_934675225.1 uncultured Candidatus Melainabacteria bacterium
GAAAAGCTCCCCTATATAATGAGGAGCTGAATACTGAGCAATCAGAAGAGTTGAGGATTTACGTTTTTATAGTACACAATTTTTTTACATAAAACATTCAACAAAATATTTAAAATAGCAACAAAAAAATAGCCCCTAAGTACTAGAGACTATTTTTTTTATTGTTATTGAAAATAAGTTAAATGTTACACTTATTCTTTTAAGAATGATTCATAATTTCTTGCCAACAAGTGTGTTCTAACTTGATTAATCAAGTCAAGAGCAACACCAACCATGATGATTAATGAAGTCGCCCCAATACCTTGTATAGTTTTGATATTTGTAACATAACTAGCAAGTGATGGAACAAGAGCAATAATACCAAGTCCTAAAGCTCCGATAAATGTAGTTTTAGTTAAAATTTTATCTAAAGCTTCTGCTGTTGGTCTGCCGGGTTTAATTCCCGGAATAGATGAACCATATTTTTTTAAGTTATCAGCTATATCTTTTGGCTGCATATTTGGCATAATTGATGCATAGAAAAAAGTTAATGCAAAAATTAATAAGAAATATAATACATAATATGGAATTCCTTCAGGACTCAAAACTTGAGTTAAATGAACTACCACATTTTTTACAGCCTCGCTCTTGAAATTAGCTTGTCCAACCAAACTTAAAATAGTTGATGGGAATAGCAAAATTGCAATAGCAAAGATAATAGGCATTACACCACCTGGATTAAGCTTAAATGGAATAAATGAATTCATTCCGCCATAAACTTTATTCCCAACTTGTCTTTTAGGGTTAACAATAATAACTTTTCTAACTGCTTCTTGCATAATAACGATAAATACCATAGCAGCAAAGAATATTAAAAGCAAAACCGCCAATCCTAATTGCATCATTGAATTGTTAGCAACAACCTGTGCAGTTCTTGATGCATATATAGGGATTCCTGACAAGATACCGATGAAGATAATTAAAGAACCTCCATTTCCGATACCTTTTTCTGTCATTAATTCAGAAATCCACATAACAAGAACAGAACCTGCTGTTAATACAACAATAGAACTGATAAAGAACATTATCGGATTAACATTAGGTAGTATAGCTCCAGGTAAGTGATGTAAATAAAGCATGAAGATTAAAGACTGAAACACAGCCAATACAACAGTAAATACTCTTGTATACTGAGAAAGTTTTCTTCTTCCTGCTTCACCTTCTTCTTTCTGTAATTTTTCCAAAGACGGAATAACAACAGAAACAAGTTGAACGATAATTGATGATGTGATATAAGGTCCAATTCCAAGTGCAAATATTGAAACTTTACCTAGCGCACCGCCTGAAAACAAATCAAGAAAACCTATGATATTGTTTCCTTGCGCGATGTTTGAAAAGATTTGGTTATTAATACCAAATAAAGGCATTTGAACTCCAAATCTAAATGCAGCAATCATTAAGAAAGTAAACAGAATTTTCTGTTTCAATCCTGATGCGTTCCACATTGACATCAAATCGTCTGTTGTAGGCATTTTCATTTGTGGTGCCATTATACTAACTCAACCTTTCCGCCTGCTTTTTCAATTTTTTCTTTAGCTGATGGAGTTACATAACAAGCTTTTACAGTAATAGCGTCTTTTAATTCTCCATTACCTAAAACTCTTAAACCAACACAAGATGGGTGAACTCTACCTGCTTCTTTTAGAATTTCTAAAGATACTTCTTTCATGCCATATTGAGCAATTCTACCAACATTAATTTCAGCATATTTCAATTGATTGATAAGTTTGAACCCTTTTAATTTTGGCATTTGTCTGTATCCTGGCATTTGACCACCTTCAAAACCTCTTTTAGCAGAGTTTCCTGAACGTTGTCCTTCACCGTTATGTCCACGGCAAGAAGTTTTACCATGGCCTGATGAACGACCTCTACCAACTCTTTTTGATTTATGTGTTGCGCCTTCTGCAGGTCTTAAATCTTCTAATGTAATTGTCATTTTTTAATTTTCCTTTCTTAAATTCGACTTAAAGTCGTTTACTCGCTTTCGCTATCGCAGCAATAAGCTGCTATACGCAATTTGTATTAATGAAAATCGAATAGTAAATTGTGAGTATAAAATATCAGATAATCACATTTACTAACTTTATCATTCATTAATCAACAATTTGAACTAAATGAGGAACTTTATTAACCATGCCTAAAATAGTTGCACTGTTATAATGTTCAACAACTTGGTTTTGTTTTCTTAATCCTAAACCTGCAACAACCCTACGTTGAGCTTCTGAAGCACCGATAAGGCTTTTTACAAGTTTAATTTTTATTTGTTTTAATTCTGTTTTTGCCATTTTTTATTTTCCTTTTTAATCTGTTATTCTAAGACTTTTTGAGATTCTTTGCTTAACAAGCTTAGAATAATGTATACCGAAGAATCTCACATTATCATTTATAAAATATCTTGGTCAATTACCTAGTTAAGCAATTCTGCCATTGTCAAGCCACGTTTTGCAGCAACTTCTTTGAACGGAGTTAAAGCTTTCAAAGCTTCCAATGTTGCATTAGCTGCGTTTAGAGGAGCTTTTGAACCTAAAGATTTAGCAAGAATATTTTCGATACCTGCAAGTTCAAGAACTAAACGAACAGCACCACCTGCAATAATACCTGTACCTTGAGATGCCGGTTTAAGCATTACAGAACCTGCACCTGATCTTCCTGTAACAGGATGAGGAATAGTTGTTTTGAAAATAGGTACATTGATAAGATTTTTTCTACCGTCAGCAATAGCTTTTTGGATTGCGATAATAACTTCTGCTGCTTTAGCACAGCCAACGCCAACTTGACCTTTTTTATTACCAACAATAACAATTGCACGGAAGCTTAATTTTTTACCACCTTTAACAACTTTTGTTACACGGCTGATTTGAACAACACGTTCAATCCATTCTGATTGAGGTTTTTCTTCAGTTGTTTCAATTTTCTTTTTACCACGACCACGTCTGCGTGAATGTTTTTCTTCAGCAGGAGCTTCTTCAACTGCTTCAACAGCTTCAGTTTTAGTTTCTTCTACTACTGCCATTTCTTCTTTGTTTTCTAAATCCATTAATTTTTACCTTTCATAATATAAGTCGTCATTCTGAGACTTTTGAGGAAATTCTTCGCTTATATGCTCAGAACGACTATGCCGAAGAACTTCATTAAATTATTCAATTAAACAAATACACCAAAATAAAGCTTTTTAAAGCCATTGGTAAAGTATTCGCTTGTAACTTTTCTGACATAAAATATAATATCAATAAAAATATTAAAATGCAAGTATTTTATTTTACTCTAAACGGATAATCTTTAGGTATTTTCCAATTATTGCGAGCAATTATAGCAGTGCAATATAATGGGTTAATATTCCCTTTTTTACACGAATAATATGCCCCATCTCTTAATTTTGATTCATTAATTGGTAATAATAAGGCATTTAAATATGGTTCAAATCCTTTTCCTGCATGTGGATCTAATTTATTGGTAACACCGGGAGCAAATCTGAATTCAAACATGCTTACTCCGCTCATAGTTCTAGATTCAACTTCTTCTGGAATAAAGTTTTTTGCATTAGGGTAGAAAAAATAGTCTTGGTTTGCACCTGTATTGGGTTTTACAGTTCCGTCATCAGTTTTATAATTACTTGTTTTTGTTATTAACACACTTCCATCAGCAAAATAAATACATAAATAATCAAAGGAGCTACCATTAATTGTTTCTTTTTTTAGATATTTTATGTATGGATTAATATATTTATTAAAGAAGTCCGGACTATCAAAATCCCACAATTCTTTAGCGCCATTTTCTAATTCTGATTGAACAATAGCTTGATTCATGGTCGAATATACTTTTTTTAGCCTTGTTTCAACAACTTGGTTTCTGTAATCTTGCAATAAAGAAGGTAGGGTTAATGCGGCAACTACACCTATAATCCCTAAAGTTATTAACACTTCTGCTAAAGTAAAGCCCTTTAATTTCTTCATAAAAATTATACTCCTATAAATCCTGATATATCTATAATTATAACAAATAATCTCCAAAATAGCAATATTTTTATTTCGATTATTTGCTATATCTTAATTTATGACAAAGAAGATGAATAAGGTTTTTCATAAAAAATTTGGTCAAAGAGTTCGTTTTTTAAGAAAAGAACGAGGAATGACACAAGAACAATTAAGTTTTGAAATAGATGCAGATAACTCATATATTGCAAATATAGAAAATGCGCACAGAGACATTCCTCTGTCACGCATTCGTCTGATTGCTAAAGCCCTAAATGTTGAACCTTATGAGCTTTTAAAGTTTTAATTATTTAATATTTTACCTAACATATCAAGCATAACTGATTTTAATTTTTCGCATTCTTCTTTTGTTTTGGCTTCAAATCTTAATGTAAATACAGGTTCGGTATTACTTTGGCGAATTAGAGCAAAGCCTCCATCGAATACAATTCTCATGCCATCTAAAGTAATAATGTCTTTTATTGGTGAGTCAAAAATATTTTTGTTTGCCCCAATCATGGTTTGGATTTTTTCTAAAGTTGACTTTTTTAACTCATTTGGGCAAGGATATCTAACTTCTGAAGAAGAATAAACTTCATCAAAAGGTTTTAGCATGTCAGAGATTTTGAAATTAGGATTATTTTTCTTATGTTTTGCAATAATTTCAATTATTCTACAACCTGCATACACAGCATCATCAAAACCGTAATATCTGTCTTTAAAGAAAGTGTGTCCGCTCATTTCTCCGGCTAAAATAGCTCCGGTTTCTTTCATTTTATCTTTAATGTAGCCATGACCTGTTTTACACATAACAGCATGACCGCCAATTTTATCAATAGTGTCAAACAATACCTGTGAACATTTGACTTCACTTACTACAGTCGGAGATATGTTTTTCTTTTTGCAATCTTCAATTAAGTCTTGTGCATATATTAGCAGTAATTTATCACCGGTCAAAAAGTGTCCTTCTGAATCGATAATTCCAATTCTGTCACTATCTCCGTCATAGGCAATACCTACATCAGCGTGTTCTTTTATAACGACATCTTTTAATGTGTCAAGAGTTTTTTCAACACTTGGGTTTGGGTGGTGGTTAGGAAAATTGCCATCAGGTTCAGAAAATAATTCTACAACTTCACAACCTAATTTTTTGTATAATTCCGGACCAACAACGCCACCTGTGGCATTTGCACTGTCTACAACTATTTTTACGCCTTCTCCAATTTTTCCGAAACGTTCTTCCATGTCCTTAATGTATGTTGGAATAATATTATAATTTTCAATTATTCCTGTTTTTTTAAGGGGTTCTGAAGGATTTTTCGGGAAATCTGTCCAATTTTTAAATGTAATATCTCGAACTTCTTTTATTTGTTGTTCTGTCAAAGTTCTTTTGTTGAAAGTCATTTTTAGTCCGTTATACTCTTTAGGGTTATGACTTGCTGTAATAATAGCAGCAGCAATAACATTGTATCCGGAAACTCCGACAACTTCAGAATAATAACCGATAGGAGTAGGCGCAAGTCCTAAATTGATTACATTTGCCCCCGTGGAGGTTATTCCATCAGATAAAGCTTTTTCTAAAGCAGGAGAGTGTAATCTGGCATCACGTGTAATTGTAATCCACATGTCAGATGCTTTTTTATCTGATTGTTGTTGTAACCACTCTACAAAACTTCTTCCTGTATTATAAAAAAGTTCCTCTGTTATATCTTCACCATAAATACCTCTGATATCATTTTTACCAAAAGCGTGTTCATATTTATTCATGTTTTTATACTCCCTAATCTTATTTCTTATGTTAAAATAATAACATAAACTATGAAATTTCAAAATCTATTACAAAATATCTTTAATAATGAGCGTTTTGCCGGTTGGATATTTATTTTGCCGGCGCTATTAGGAATTTTTATTTTTATTGTAATTCCGGTAATTTGTTCTTTTGGATTAAGTTTTGCAAAATGGGATTTACTTAACCCTATTCAATTTGTCGGTTTGGAAAATTATAAAGAAATTTTTTCAGAAGCTTTGTTTTTTAAGATATTTTTAAATACAATTGTTTTTGCTTTTTCATCTTCTGTTTTTGGAGTGATTATTCCGTTGGTTTTAGCTTGTATTTTAAATAATAAAATTAGAGGTTCAGAATTCTATAAAACCGCTTACTTTTTACCGTTTATTACTCCAATGATTGTAATCGGTGTTGTTTGGGAATGGATTTTTGACCCAAATATCGGGCTTTTAAATCATGTTTTGCATTTACATATAAATTGGCTTTATGATACACATTTTGCTATGCCTGCGTTAATTATTGTTTCTGTGTGGAAATTAATTGGCTACAATATGATTATATTTTTGTCAGCACTATCAGGAATATCTCAGAGTATGTTTGAAGCAGCTAAAATAGATGGTGCAAACTCGTTTCAAACCTTTAAAAATGTAACTGTACCATTACTTTCCCCTTCGATTTTTTTTGTTGTAATAATCACAGCAATAAGTTCTTTTCAGGTTTTTGACTTAATTTATTTGATGACGCAAGGTGGACCTTTGGATAGTACAAATGTTTTGGTTTATGCAATTTATCAAAATGCTTTTGAATATTTTAATATTGGAAAAGCATCGGCAATTGCTTATGTTTTATTTTTTGTAATCCTTGTATTAACTCTTATTCAGTGGAGTTTACGAAAAAAACTTGTTTATAATGAGGATTAATTTTTGTAACAAATAAACTTAAATTGTTAAAGGTTTTACTTAAATACTCCGTTTATTTATTTGTAATAGGGAGTGTGTTTTATGCTAGAAAATACCAATAAAGACGATATAACAAAAGAAATAAATAATTTAGTTGAAAACATAGAAAAAGTTAAAGAAAATGTTGACATTTATTGCGAATTAATGAAAAAAATGTTTTTAAGTACATCCGGCTTAAACTAATGACTAATGTAATAAAATTAAAATAAGTTTATTATTTGTTTATGAAAATAGTAATATTAGGCGGTGTTGCCGCAGGAGCTAAGGCTGCCGCGAAGGCAAGACGAATTCTACCCGATGCTGAAATAGATTTGTATACGGATGATACGCATATTTCTTATTCATCTTGTGGTTTGCCCTATTATATTGAGGGGAATTTTGAAGATTACAGGTTGCTTTTAGTAGTTTCACCTGAGGATTTTGAAAAAAAGAATGTGCATATTCATCTTAAAAATAGAGCTGTTAAAATAATTCCGGAAACAAAACAAGTTTTAATTCAAGACTTGAACACGCAGAAAGCTTTTTTGACAGAATATGATAAATTGATTATTGCAATAGGCGCAAGACCTGTTATTCCGGATATAAAAAATGTTAATTTGCCAAATGTTTTTACCCTAAGAAAAATTGAAGATGGGATTGCAATAAAAGAAAAAGTTTTTAAATCAAAGCATGCAACGATTGTTGGCGGTGGGTATATTGGGGTTGAACTTTTAGAAGCTTTTGTAAAACAGAATTTAAA
Source organism: uncultured Candidatus Melainabacteria bacterium (assembly GCA_934675225.1). Lineage (GTDB taxonomy): Bacteria > Cyanobacteriota > Vampirovibrionia > Gastranaerophilales > Gastranaerophilaceae > Stercorousia. The sequence continues at coordinate 7,495 of CAKUQA010000045.1, forward strand.
AGTTATACTTGTTGAATATTCTCCATACATAATGACAACTTTTGATGAAGATATGTCTAAATTAATTCAAGAACAATTAAATTCAATTAATAATGGACGTTTCGAAATTATGACATCTGAAATTGTAACAGAATTTTCCGGGGATTTGGATGGGGTTAAATCAGTAAAAACAGGTACAGGAAAAGAGTTTAATACAGATTTTGTTGTCCTTTGTACGGGGGCTACTCCAAATGTAGATATTGCAAAAGATGCAGGTATAGATCTAGGTGTGACGGGTGCAATAAAAGTAAACGAAAAAATGGAAACAAGTGTAAAAGATATTTATGCTTGTGGAGATTGTGTAGAAGAACATTTGGTTGTTAGTAATACAAAAATATGGCTTCCATTGGGGGCAAATGCTAATAAAG
>CAKUQA010000046.1 GCA_934675225.1 uncultured Candidatus Melainabacteria bacterium
TCTCACAACCCCAGGGCCTGAAACACCGACATTTAATGCACATTCCGGTTCGCCAACTCCACAAAAAGCTCCTGCCATAAACGGATTGTCCCCTGGAGTATTACAAAATACAACAAGTTTAGCTGCACCAATTCCATCTTTATCTTTTGTAAGTTCTGCAGATTTTTTCACAATTTCAGCCATCTTTAAAACAGCATCCATGTTAATACCAGCCTTTGAAGATGCAACATTAATTGAAGAACAAAGTCTTTCTGTTTGCGCTAAAGCTTCAGGAATACTGTCAATAAGAAGTTTATCACCTTTGGTCATACCTTTTTCAACTAAAGCTGAAAAACCACCAACGAAATTAACTCCAACTGTTTTTGCGGCTCTATCAAGAGTTTTGGCAATTTTGACATAATCAGGATTTTTGCAAGACTCACCAACAATTGAAATCGGTGTTACAGAAATTCTTTTATTTACAATCGGAATTGAATAATCATTTTCAAATTCGTTAGCATATTCAACCAAATTTCCTGCATATTTAACAATTTTGTTATAAATATTTTCGCAAACAACATCTACATCACTGTCGGCACAATCTCTTAAACTTATTGCCATAGTAACCGTTCTAATATCAAGGTTATATAGCTTTATCATATTAATAGTTTCAAGTATTAATTCTTCATTTATCATTTAATGTCTGAACTCCATGGAATAAAACTTCCGTTACATCTACTTTCTTAACTTTCAAACGCATTTCAACACGTCTGCTTTTATTGTAATCTTCTTTTCCGTTTACAATAATAGGATCTGAATAACTTTTTCCTTCTACAATAAGCATTTTTCGCAATTTAGGACTATACTTTTTATCAAATCCAGTTTGAAACATGTAATTTGCAACCGCATCAGCACGAGCGATACTTAATTCCATATTTCTCATATATTCAACATCAGGATTTTTAATTCCTGCAAAAGCCTGACTGTCAGTATGACCTTGAATTACAATATTTTCAATTTCATCAACCAACTCTTTGTTAGAAAAAATTGTATTTATATAAATTGGCACAAGTTTGTTCAAATAGGCTTTACCTTTTGGAGAAAGATTTGAACTGCCTATTTCAAAAAGTTCCATATCAGAAATCTTTACATCTCCGCTCATTTCATCAACTTGAGCATCAATATTTGCATTTTTAAGATTTTCAATAAGCTCTTTATTAACTTCGATTTGTTGTTTTTTTTGTTCTAAAGCCTGTTGAGTAAAACCGGTCATAGCAAGTACAAACAACGTCATAAAAATAATAGCCAAACCTAACAAAAGGTCTGCCATAGTTGTCCAGAAAATATTATTATCGCCTTCAGTGGCTGCAGTTTTTCTTGCCTTTAAGCCCATAATTTTCTCCAACCCTTAGAACAACTCATCAACATCATCCTTTTTACCACGTTTTGCAACTTCTTTCATACTTTTATTAACCTCATTTAACCCAAAGATAAGATTTTCCAAATAAGGAACAAGGTTACTTGCAATACCGGAATTTAAAGCAACTTTAAACTGTTGTGGCATAGCAGTTATCAAATTTGAAACAGAGTTGTTTTGAATTTTAGTTTCTTTCAAAAGTTCAAGCAAGAATTTTTCTGAAGAAATATTATCAAATAACTTTCCTAATAAATCCTCACATTTTGAAAGCGGATTTTTACACAACTGTTGGAATGTGATTTTTTCATACATCAAAAACAACAATGAAGAACCTACCGCGATAACTGATACCAAAGCTGCAGTCTGCATTGATGACATCAAACCTGCAACTGATGCAATTGTTTTTTCTTGAGAAGAAAAATCAATTTTACCAAATGCAATAGCAATATTCAAAAACGTAAACAATGGACCAAAACCTGTCAATATAGTCGGTACGCTCTGCAAAAATTTATTATTAAATTTAGATGTAATCAAAGTTTCTTCATTAAAAAAGTATAATGGGTCAACAGTAGTTTGAATATTTTGAACGGTTGAAGATACTTCTTTATATGTCAAATCATTATTTCTACCCTTAAGAGCAATTGACTCTGAAAAAACAAGCGTATTTTTAAATTCTAACCAAGCAGCCGAAACATAAGGGTTTGCACTCATCCATTCATCAATTTCTTTAAAACGGAAATTTAAATCTGTCTTTTTAAAATTGGAGATAAATGCCAAAAGAATTTTCAAATTTTTACTTACAAATATGTAATTCTTCGTACAATAAACTATAGAAAATAAAAAAGTAAAAATTACAATAAGGATTGGAATATCAGTAAAAATATGCAATAATAAATTCATAATCTCTCCGTTTCTTAATAGAAATTGTAGCATAACAAGCTGATTTGGGCAAGTACACTAAAATTAGAAAAGACTACAAACTAAATAAATTTAAACTTCATTATACGTTTTAAAATGCGCCTTACAAACTTCTTTCAAGCGTTCTTTACCATATTTTCCAATAAACTCGGCTGCAACATTTTTTACAAGCCCCGAACAACCTTTTTGGAATTTTAAACCATAAGTATTTTCCATAGCCTGCATTTTCTCAACAAAAGTTGCACGCGCAAGAACAGAAGCTGCAGCAACGGCAATATCACTTTCAGCCTTACACATTTGTTCTAGTCTTATACTTCTTCCGTTTTTCATCAATGCAGACTGTATTAAACTTTCATCACCAAACTTGTCAGACAAAGCATATTCACAATGATTATTTTCCAAAATATTCTCAATCGCTCTTGCATGTCCCCACGCCAAAAGTTTATTCAAGTTTTTTATATTTGAATAAAGCTCATTATACTTAGAATTTGAAATTGCAATAACAGAGTGCGGAGCAACTTTTTTTATTTCCCCTGCAAGCATAAGCATTTTTTTGTCAGAAAGTTTTTTACTATCTTTTATCCCAAGTTCTCTGAAATATTCTGCTGATTTTTCATCAGCAAGAACTCCGGCTATAACCAACGGGCCAAAAAAATCTCCCTTACCTGATTCGTCAGTCCCTATATGTGCAATAAATTCAGTCATTTTATCCTTTCAAGCTATATTGAGCATTACAACCAATCCAATGATACTAAAAAACCAATATCGACTTTTTAATTTTATCTTACCCCTTCAGGAACCGCCATTGGGATAGGAATTGGAGCAGATGTTGTTTGAAGCTTAGCAGCTGCAGGTTTTGCAGTAGTCTGTTGTGAATGCTGTTGAGGTTGCGTAGGTTGTTTAGACTGAGTTTGTTCCAGCTTCTTAACCGATTCTGGCAAATTAGGCTCTGTATCATTCAAATCAACTTCATTTTCATCTTCTTGATGTTTAGGTTTGGCAACAGTTTCTCCTATAACACGATTTGGATTAATAGAACCAAACGGGATTAATTCAACCTGCGGATAATTAAATTCTGCTTTACCGTACGGCTCTGTTGCAACTTTCATAATATCTTTCCATATAAGAGCCGGAACAGTACCACCTTGAATAGATTTGTTCATAACCGTATTGTCATCATTTCCAACCCAAACACCGGTTACAATATTTGGAGTATATCCCATAAAATAAGCATCTTTGTTATCGTCAGTTGTTCCTGTTTTACCTGCTGCAGGTTTTCCGATATTTGCAGCACGACCTGTACCGTTGGAAACAACCATTTTCATCATAGCAGTCATTTCCGCGGCCGTATTTATACTTAATTGATGAGTAATTTTTGTTTTCGGAGCTTTGTAAACAACTTTTCCACGAGAAGTTTCAACTCTCTCAATAGCATAAGGTTGTACAACATAACCGCCATTTGCAAATGCACCATAAGCTCTTGTAAATTCAAATAATTTTACACCATTTGACCCCAAGGCAATTGTATAGTCATATTCTAACGGTGTTTCTATTCCTAAAACCCTTGCTGTTTGTATTACGGAACGAATACCAACATCTTTAATTAATCTTGCCGCACAAACATTTGATGATACCATCAAAGCTGTATATACAGGAATTTTTCCTCTATATTTGTTACCATAATTTCTTGGAGACCATTGTCCGATAGTCAAAGGTCTGTCCTCAATCATGTCATTTGGCGAAATACCTTTTTCCATAGCAGCTGCATATACAATAGGTTTGAAAGAAGATCCGGGAGGTCTAACCGCCTGCGTAACCCTATCATATTGGCTCTTTGTGTAATCTTTTCCGCCTGAATAAACTAAAATTTTACCGTCTATCGGGCTGAATGAGAATACGGCAGCCTGATTTTTTTCGCCGCCTAATCCCCAACCGCGAAGATTTTTCAAAATAGCTTCATTAGCAGCTTTTTGAGCTTTATAATCAAGAGTAGTAACTACTTTATAACCACCTTGAGAGATTTCTGTTTCATCAAAACCTAGTCTTTCAAGTTCTTTCATTACATAATCACAGAAATATGGAGCTTTGTTAGTTGTGTAATATTGAGGAACTTTTGCAAGATGCACTTTTTCTTTTTTAGCCTTTTCATATTCTTCAGTTGTAATGTATCTCATTTTATACATTCTTGTAAGAACCTGATTACGTCTCTGAACAGCTAAATCCATATTATTGAACGGATTATATACAGAAGGCGCTTGAGGCAAACCTGCAATCAAAGCAAGTTCAGCTAAGTCACAATCTTTTAGATGTTTATCAAAATAAATTTGGGCAGCACCTTCTACACCATAAGCACCTGCTCCAAGGTATACGTTATTCATATACATTTCAAGAATTTGGTCTTTTGAAATAGTTTTTTCAATTCTTGCTGCAATAAATAATTCTTTTAATTTTCTATCAAAAGTTCTTTCATTATTAAGAAACAGAACTCTTGCAAGTTGCTGAGTAATGGTACTTGCTCCTTGAACAACATGTCCTGCAATTACGTTTTGTACAGTAGAACGAGCCAAACCTACAACATCATAGCCATGGTGACGATAAAAGTTTTTATCTTCTGTTGCGATTAATGCTTTTTTTAAATTATCCGGAATATCTTTTAAATCTATTTTTTCATAAGTATAAGCAGTAAATGTTTTTATTATTTCGCCATCGTCAGAATAAATCTTCGTAACAATATTTGGTTTAAATTGCTCTAAATTATTAATCGGTGGCAAAGAGGACAAGTATAGCTCCAAAGATGCAACTCCTGCCAACGCACAAGCACAACCCATTATAAAAATAAATCTGATTGTTGAAAGAAATCCCCCATTTTTCTTCCTTGAATTTTTAGAAATATTTGCTTTTGCCATCTCTTTGGCGGTATAATTCCTTTTTACGTAATATTTAGACATGGATACTCCCTTATATACGATATAAATTTTATTATAAAAGTAAATTATTGGCAAATTATTTAAAATTGGCACATTTTTAATATTACAAACTTCATTCATGTTACTATATTAAGTATGCTGGATTTTTTCTTTGTAATAATCAATGAAATTCGCTCATATTTTGTTCCTCAACGTGTAAGTTATGAAATTACCGGAGAATGCAAAAAATGCGGAAAATGCTGTAATTACATGTATAGTTATGATACATATACCGAAAAGGAATTCAAAATAATGCAAATGTTATTTCCTGCATACAAAAGGTTTTATATAAAGGGAAAAGATGAGCAAGGGAATTTAATCTTTGCTTGTAAACTTGTTACAAGTGACGGATTATGTTCGGATTACAAAAACAGACTCCCTATGTGTAAAAACTATCCTAAAAAACGAATATTTTATAATGCCAAACTACACGAGGGTTGCGGGTACAAAGTTAATACAAAAAGTTTTGAAGATTATTTAAAATAAGTCTTAATTGAGCCAAGATTATGCAATTAATCAGCTGGATTGTTTCGCATTCGCTCACAATGACCGAAATTATTATCCTCTCGCCCTTTAGTGGAGAGAGAGTAGGCGTTTGAGCAACGCGAATTACGCATACGAGAGAGGGGCTGAACTTGATTCAGAGTCTATCAAATGTTCTCTCCCTCGGTTAGGGAGAGTTAGAGAGGGTAATCTAATAATAATTATAAGTGTTGGAAATATGAAAGAAAGAAACTTATCTGATAAGGTCTTTTCACGTTTCACTTCTCACTTTTCACTAAAGGCTTGTAGAGTGGTGGGACCTAACTCCCCAGTAAAACCTTATTGCCCTATCGCCTTAAAGCCTTATTGCCTTATACTAAAATGCATCCGTCTTAATAGGGTTTTTAAATTTCGTAATATTGCCTTGAAATAGAAGTTTAACTGTTCCAACAGAACCGTTTCTGTGTTTTGCAATAATAATTTCGGATTCACCTTTAGATTGAGCTTTTGCAGCAATTTCTTCTTCACCATCTTCAGCTTTTCTATAGTACTCATCACGGTAAATAAACATTACAATGTCAGCATCTTGTTCGATTGAACCTGATTCTCTCAAGTCTGAAAGCATCGGACGTTTATCTGTTCTTGATTCAACCGCACGTGATAACTGTGAAAGCGCAATAACAGGAACATTTAGCTCTTTTGCAAGAATTTTCAGACCTCTGGAAATTGCAGAAATCTGTTGCATACGATCTTCTTTTCCTGAACTTTCCATCAATTGCAAGTAGTCGATTAGGATTAACCCCAAATCTTTTTCCTGCATTTTTAATCTTCTACATTTTGCCCTGATATCTGTTAATGTACAACCAGACGTATCATCAATATAAATAGGAGCTTGAGCAAACGAATTCATGGCTGTTGCAAGCTTTTCCCAATCCTTACTTTGCATATTACCTGTTTTTACCCTTTGGGAATCAATTTCTGCCTCAGAACATAACATACGTTGCATCAACTGATCCTTTGACATTTCAAGAGAAAATATTGCAACAGGAACTTTTGCCTTTAATGCAACATTTTGTGCAATATTTAATGCAAATGCAGTTTTTCCCATCGCCGGACGAGCTGCAAGAATTATCAAATCTGATTTTTGCAAACCGTTCAATATGGCATCTAATTCATAAAAATCTGTTGGAACTCCGGTCAATTCGTCTTTATGTTCATAACGATATTCAATCTTTTCATAAGTGTTTAAAACTAAATCTTTAACATGTACCAAATCTGATGTTGCTTTTTTAGAAGCTATGTCAAATATAAGTTTTTCGGCACTATCCAAAGATTGATCAATAGGGTTTACATCGTATCCAAAAGATACTATTTCAGAACCTGCGTTAATTAACGCCCTTTTGATTGCTTTTTCTTGAATAATTTTTGCATAATATTCAATATTAGATGTTGTAATTGTTTTGTAACACAAATCGTTTACAAACGCACGCCCACCTATTGTTTCCAGCTTTTGATTGTAGCTCAATACATCTGAAACAGATACAATATCAATTCTTTCATTTGAATTGAATAACTGCAACATGGCATCATAAATATGTCTGTGTGCCGGTTTATAAAAACTTTCCGGTTTTAAAATTTCTACAACTTTTGTTATAACATTTGGGTTAACTAAAATAGCCCCAAGTACCGCTTCTTCCGCTTCGATATTTTGTGGAAGCAAACCTAAATTATTTTCTTTTTCTTTTACTGCCATGCTTTTCTCCTAAGATACATGATATTACACAAAAAAGAAAAAATAAATTTGCATGTAAAGATTGTTGACAAAAATGTTTCATTATTTGAAACTAAAAATATGAAAAAAATATTTCTAAATTTAAAAGCATTTTTGCAAAGCTTAAACTCAAAAACTCCGGAAAAGTTGTCTAAAATATTGCTACGAGAAGCATTTCAAATATCATCCGCAGAATCCTGTACCGGCGGGCTTGTTAGTTCAAGATTAACAGATATTTCAGGAAGTTCCGCCTATATCAAA
>CAKUQA010000047.1 GCA_934675225.1 uncultured Candidatus Melainabacteria bacterium
CATCTGCTCAATACACAGCACAAATTCTTGGAATACAAAAAATTTATTCAGAACTTTTACCTGCCCAAAAAGTAGAAAAACTTGAAGAATTAATAAATACACAAAAAGGTAGCGTTATTTTTGTCGGCGACGGAATTAATGATGCTCCGGTATTAACTCGAGCAGATGTCGGAATTGCTATGGGGGGTCTAGGCTCTGATGCCGCTATAGAAGCAGCTGACGTTGTAATTATGGATGACAACCCACTCAAAGTCACTAAAGCGATAAAAATATCTAAAAAAACAATGGCAATTGTAAAAGAAAATATTGCTTTTGCACTCGGAATAAAAGCTCTTTTCTTAATTTTAGGAGCATTTGGTTTTGTCTCAATGTGGGGAGCAGTATTTGCTGATGTAGGTGTAACAATTATTGCAATACTCAACTCTTTAAGAGCTATGAAAGCCTAAAATTTATAAATTATTTTGCATAAACTTTTCATACAAGTCTGGACGTTTCAATTTTGTTCGTTCCAAACTTTGTTTATAACGAAACTCATTTATTTCTTTATGATTTCCATTTAGCAAAACATCCGGAACTTTCAACCCTCTGTATTCACGAGGTTTTGTATAATGAGGATATTCTATCAAACCATTTGAAAAACTATCCTCATCAGCAGACTCAATCTTTCCTAAAGTTCCTTCAATTTTTCGACTAACAGCATCAATCAAACAAAGTGCCGGCAATTCTCCACCTGTCAAGACAAAATCTCCAATCGAAATCTCTTTAGGTTTAATAATTTCTCTTATTCGTTCATCAAAACCTTCATAATGACCACACAGCATAACTATCTGGTCAAATTTTGCCAAATTGTTCACTAACTTATCAGTCAAAGGTTCACCTTGCGGAGAAAGCATTACCGTAATTGAATTTTCACATTTTTCAACACTTTCAAAAGCATCAACATAAGGTTGAGCCATCAAAACCATTCCAGCACCACCACCATAAGGTGTATCATCAACTTTTTTGTGTTTATCCAAGGTATAATCTCTTGGATTTATTGTATTTACAGACAAAATCTTATTATCAACAGCTCGTTTTAAAATACTGTACTTACAATAATTCTCCACCATCTCAGGAAACAGAGTAAGAACATCAAAAATCATTCTATCAATCCCTCGATATTATTAATAATAATCTTCTTATCCTTAATACTAACATCAGTAACAATTGCTTTAACAAACGGAATTAAAACAATTTCTTTAGAATTAGTCTTTACCGATAACAAATCACTTGCTCCATTGTTAGAAACCCCAACAACAAAACCTTTCTTTTGAGCGTTTTGGTCAAATACTTCTAATCCAACTAATTCATCAATTAAAAATTCATCATCATCCAAGGCTTCTCTAATAGTACCTTCTTCCACGTATAAAAATGCTCCTTTATACTGCATTAAATCATTAATAGAATTAATGCCTTCAAAACAAACAAGAGCAATATTTTTGTGTAAACGAATACTTTTTATTGTTAGCGGAATATATTCATTTTCTGACTTCACAAAAACTTTCTCAAGTGAACAGAAGAAATCGGCTTGATTTTTAGTAAAACCAACTTTTGCTTCGCCTTTTATCCCGTGAAAATTCAAAATTTTACCGACAGAAACATACTTTGCCATAACTACTAAGCTTCCGGTACTTCTTCAACTTTTTTAGGTTTTCTTCCTCTTTTTGGCTTTGAAGCTTCTTCAACAGGCTCTGCATCTGCCACAACATCAGTAGGAGTAGCAGCTTCAGATTTTACATCTTCTTTTTTAGAAGTTTTTGCTTTTTTAGCTTCTTCTTTTTGTTTTTTGAATTCTTCCGGCAAATCAGGTCTATCTTGATTCCATCTGTCAAGTCCCATTTGAGAACGAATTAAACCGATACCTACGTGTACTCTCCATTCATCCATTTTCAATTGAGCTGCAATTATTTTATGGCAACCAATTGGAGGTAATGGCAATAACGGTTCATATAAATTTTTAATAGCAAAAAGTTGATCCGGAGAAATTGCCAATTTACGTTTAGGGAAAGGTAATTTTGGAAGCATCATTTTTTGTCTTACAAGATTTATGCCAAAGAAAACCTTTCTTGGTTCCAAACCGATTTTTTCTCCGATTACTTCATGACAATCCGGATTTGGTAAAGGCAACATAGCTTTATATAACAATTCAATTTGTTCTAATTGTTCTTTACTTACCAACAACTGTTTAGGAGCTTTTCTTTGTTGAGGTCGTCTGTTGAAATTATTGTTTCTGTTAAATCCGCCACCTTGAGGTCTCCTATTTTGGTATCCACCTTGATTGTTATAAGATCTTTGTGGTCTGTTATTACTATAACCACCTTGATTGCGGTTATAACCACCATTATTATAATTGTTATTATAGCCACCCTGACGATTATTATTGTATCCGCCTTGGTTACGGTTATAGCCACCTTGTTGTCTATTATTGTAACCGTTATTTTGTCTGTTTTGATAACCGCCTTGATTGTTATAAGACCTTTGTGGTCTGTTATATCTTTGCTGAGGTTCGTAATTACCTCCGGCACTATAATAACGAGGAGCTTCTTCTGAGCCTCCTGCGCTATAACCATTTAAGTGTTGCGGTTTTTCTTCCGGAGTAGCTTCTGCAGCCGGAGCTGCCTCTGTTGTTGATGGAGAAACCATCATTTTCTTATCAGGATACAAACAGTCCGGACAAATAACTCTTTTGGGGTTCTTTGTTTCAAACTCACGACCGCATTTGATACACTTGTTTACATACATAATAAAAGCCTCTTAATTAAAAAATAACGTAATTCTGGGTTAATAATATTTAATAAAGTAAAAATTTCTCCTCAGTAATAAAAAATCGATTTCTAACTCTATATTAACATGCGTATTATAACATGCTTTTTAAAATTTTGCAATATGCTACCAATATAATTGTATATTTATCTTTTCAATTATTTTGAAAAACTTTCAAGCATCATTTTCAAGCCATCTTTTGTTAATCCGGATAACCTTGTAACACCTTGTTTTACAACATCTGAATTATTAAATTCATTTTTAAATGTAGATACTGCAGTATTCACTTTCTTCAAAAGTTTATTCCAAGTCATAAAAAATGGTTTTCTAGAATGGATAATTTCACCTGTTTTGTTATTTACAACAACACAAACCTTGCTTTTATTACCCAATACAAATTCAGAAGCACCAACTGCCTGATGACTGTCCGGAGCACGCATTACAAAATATCTTTTATCATAAAGAATAGCTTTATTCGAAATAGTCAAGCTATTAGGAACTTCTGCAGAAAAAGTATTACCATCTACTTTAGTTTTTGTACAATGATTAAGCCTTGTCAAAACTTCTACTAAATCTTTACGTGTTTCTTGAGAAATAAATCTTCTTTTTCCTTCAAATGTCTGGTTAGAATTAATTGATTGAATTTTCATACATATCCTTTGGAGTAATTTTTGGGTAAACTATTTTCACAATTAAAATAAGTCAAAACAAAAATATTTTCAACAAAAAATCTATTTTTCTAACCAAAATGTTACAGGTCCGTCATTTATCAATTCTACATCCATCATAGCTCTAAATTTTCCGGTTTTAACAGAAATATTTTTTTCTTTTAATAATTCAACAAAATATTCATACAATTCTACCGCAAGTTCGGTTTTTGCTGCATTATCAAAGGATGGACGAGTTCCTTTTTTGCAATCACCACAAAGTGTAAATTGAGAAACTACTAATATTTCACCTTGAACATCCATAACAGAAAAATTCATTTTTTCATTTTCATCCTCAAATATTCTCAACTTAGATATTTTCTCTGCTAATTTTTCTGCATTTTCACCATTATCTTGTTTTTCAACACCAAGAAAAACAAGAATTCCCTTACCAATTTCAGAAATCTTTTCACCTTCAACTGTAACAGATGCACGTTTTACTCTTTGAATTAAAGCTTTCAATTAATCGACCTTTCCTCTCAACTGTCCACAAGCTGCATCAATATCTGCTCCACGCTCCAATCTTACTGTAACCTTTTTGCCTGCTTGTTCCAACAAAGATTTAAAGCGCATTATAGAATTCCCAGATGGCTTTTTGTAATCATTTTTTTCTGTCGGATTATAAGGAATTAGGTTAATATTACATTTCAAATCATGCAAATATTCAACAAGTTCTTTTGCACTTTGCAAAGTATCATTCAAATCCTTAATCAATAAATATTCTATCGTAATTCTTCGTCCGGTTTTTTCGATATATGATTTCAATGCTTTTTTCAATTCTGGCATAGGATACTTATTTTCAATTTGCATTAACTGTTTTCTAATTTCATGATTTGGAGCATGCAGAGAAATTGCCAAAGTAGATTGCATATCAAGGTCTGCAAGTTTCTTTATCCCTGGAATTATTCCTGATGTAGAAACAGTCAAACGTCTTGCCCCAATTTGGAAATTTTCATTAAAAATTTCCATAGCTTTCAAAACATTATCCAAGTTTAATAAAGGTTCTCCCTGCCCCATAAACACAACATTTGTAACTTTTAACCCAGTATCACGCTGAATTGTCAAAACTTGTTCAATAATTTCTTTATAAGAAAGATTTCTGATAAAACCGCGTTTACCTGTTGCACAAAATGAACAATTTACAGCACAACCAACCTGCGAACTTACACAAGCTGTTAAATTGGCTCTATTATCAAACCTCATTAATACAGTCTCTACACATTCTCCATCAGGATATTCCAGTAAATATTTTAATGTTCCGTCTGAACTTTCTTGCTTAACTTTTATTTTCGTATCAGAAACTTCTGCAACTTCTTTCAATTGTTCCCTAAATTTTACAGACAAATCAGTCATATCATCAATACTTTTAACCGACCTCAAATAAATCCAGTTATGAATTTGTCTGGCTCTAAACTTTGATGCCCCTAGTCCATCTGTAATTTTTTGTATTTCTTCTAAATTTAATCCCGAAAGTACCTGCATAATTCCCTCTATTTTAAATCTTTATTTTGAGCCAATTTAATTTTTTGTTTATAGTAATCAATGATTTCAACCATAGCATGAAGCATCATAGCAACAGGTTCTACTTGTTGTCTCCATTCATAATATCCACAAGATTTCGGCAAAATACACAAAGGATTATCAGGAAAATCTCGGCATATTTTTGGTCTGTTTTCATAGTCAGAACAACGTTTACACTCATTTAGTTTTGGACAATGATAAAAATAAACATTATCATCAATTGTATCATCCAACAATTTTATATATTCCGGATAAACCTGTCTTGCTTCTTCCTTAGAATTATAAGGCACAAAAATCGACATGAATTGTGTTGCAAAATTATCACCATTTGCAGCCTTTTTTTTCAATTCTTCCGGAGAATATTCTGAACAGGCAAGATTACAACAAGTCGCACATCCTTTGCAGTGATAATTTTCTCGTAATTTCAATATTTCTTGCCACTTGCGGTAAATTTCATGTGATATATCATTTTCAAACATATCTAATACTGCAATTTGCCATTGAGCACCTTTGGAATTCTTCTCATAAGACTCAAAAATATCTTCATTAAAATCTTTAGGACGAATTTCCTCAACTCTACTCAAAATTGCATCGGAAGATTTCATAAAAATCTCACGATACATAGTTTTCATTTTGTTAACAGTATGCTCTAAATCACTCATTTTATAAATCTACCGTTTTATCAAAACTTATGAGATATCCCATCTTCCACAAGTTCCGCCCCAACGAGCGATTATATTACCTTTTATATCTTTAATTTTTTCAACGTGATGAATATCTTCTCCACCTTCAACAATTGTAATAACTTCACAATTGTTTGAGCAACCTGTACAATCACAAGTAATAGAATGGAAATTCATTTCACCGACTTCCCAACCTTTGAAAGTTGTTTTAGCATCTGTATATTGGTGATTTTCCATCGCTAATAATGCAGCTCCGATAGCACCCATTGTTTGGTGATGATCAGGAACAATAACTTTGTGTCCTAAAGCTTCTTCAAAAGCTTTAACCATACCAGAGTTTGTAGCTACACCACCTTGGAAAGAAAATACCGGTAACAATTCTTTACCCAAAGCCAAATTCGCAAGATAGTTCCGAACAAGAGCCTGACAAAGCCCATACAACAAATCTTCTACTGGATAACCAAGTTGCTGTTTATGGATTAAGTCACTTTCTGCAAAAACACCACAACGCCCTGCGATTCGAGCAGGATTTTCAGACTTCAACGCAGTATCACCAAATTCTTCAATTGGAACATTCAATCTTTGAGCTTGGTGATCCAAAAAGCTACCGGTACCTGCCGCACACACTGTATTCATAGCAAAATCAGTAACAATTCCATCTCTTAAAATTATAATTTTACTATCTTGTCCACCAATTTCCAAAATTGTTTGAACTCCAGGGACATTAATACTTGCAGCAACAGCGTGAGCAGTAATTTCATTTTTAATAATATCAGCTCCAACTAAAGCTCCTGCCAAATTTCTGCCGGAACCGGTTGTTCCTACACCCATTACATCATAATCAGTAATTCTTTTTGCAAAAAGTTCATTCAAACCTCTCTGAACTGCCATAACAGGTTTTCCTGCAGTTCTGAGCATATAACTATCAACATACTTCCCTTTTTCATCAACAAGAGCAAGCTTTGTCGTAACTGAACCGACATCTATCCCTAAATATACTGTTAAACTCATATTTTCTACTTCCTTTTATAATTTATATTCTTTAATCTTAGTTTAACACAAACAAAATAAAATATTGTCCAAAGTTTTTAGAATAAAAATAAATCAACCCCACTTAAAAAGTGAGGTTGATTTTATATGAGATATACTCATTTCCCTATTTTATTATTTATTTGACGGTATTCTCATAGCGTAGAATGAACGAACTACGAACACCAATGCCACTACTAAGAAAACCCATCCTGCAATTGGAGCAATATTTCTGAAACTTTCAGAAATAGCAATTTCCATCGCAAGAAGCCCAAACAACGTTGTAAATTTGATGATTGGGTTCATCGCAACTGAAGAAGTATCTTTGAACGGATCACCAACTGTATCACCTACAACTGTTGCTTCATGAAGCGGAGTTCCTTTTTCTTGCAAATCAACTTCAACAATTTTCTTTGCATTATCCCAACAACCGCCGGCATTAGCCATAAATACAGCTTGGAACAAACCAAATACGGCAATTGCAATCAAGTAGCTTACAAAGAATGCTACAGGTGCGGATGTTGAGCAAGACGGTGCTGACAAACAAGCGAATGCCAAAGCAAATGCAAACAATGCAATAAAGATATTTACCATACCTTTTTGTGCATATTGCGTACAAATTTTTACAACTTCTTTTGAATTTGCAACATTTGCACTTCTTGATGATTCGTCATCTAATTTAATGTTATCTTTGATGTATTCGGTTGCAGAATATGCACCTGTCGTAACAGCTTGCATAGATGCACCTGAGAACCAATAAATAACAGCACCACCTGATAAGAAACCAAGTAATGTATATGGATTTAACATATTTAAAATCATTTCAGGTTCAATACCCAAAGTAGATTTAATAACCAAGATTAATGAGAAAATCATAGTAGTAGCACCTACAACCGCAGTACCTATTAATACAGGCTTTGAAGTTGCTTTAAATGTATTACCGGCACCATCATTTTCTTCCAAATATTTCTTAGCATTTTCAAAATCAGGTTTAAAACCATATTCTTTTTCGATTTCTTCACTAACATTAGGAA
>CAKUQA010000048.1 GCA_934675225.1 uncultured Candidatus Melainabacteria bacterium
GTGTTTTCAAAAGAGTTCCTTTATATAGTATTCATCATTATTTGCAATTAAGGCATTTTTTAAGCGTGTACAGGATTCACATTTTCCACAATGTTTTTCTCCATCAGCATAACAACTTCTTACATATTTCAGCGGAATATTATGCTCCAATGCTAATTTTACTATATCATTCTTGTCTGAATTTATCAAGGGGGCTATAACTTTTGGGTGCTTTTGTGTTGAATACTCAAACTCCGCGTTAATTCTATCAATAAAGTTTTGAGTATTGTCAGGAAAAGTTTGACCTTCTTCTTTGTTAGCTCCAATTATAATATAATCATAATTATCTCCATCTGCAAAACTACCTGCAATATTTAAAAACAATCCATTTCTGTTTGGAACCCAAACGCTTTTTGCAGACTGTTCCGGATTGTCAATCCCTTCAGGTAAATCTTTGTCACTTACCAAAGCGGTATGAGTAACATCTTTTAGCCAATCTAACTTAATAACTATATGTTTAATTTTATAGTAATCACAAATATTTTTTGAAGTTAAAATTTCCTGTATCGCAGCTTTTTGCCCATAATCAAATGTTATGGCAAGAGAAATCCCATATTTTTTTATTCCCAAACCAAGGCTTACAAGCGAATCTAAACCTCCTGACAAAAGTATAATACCTTTACTCATGTTCGTCATCCTCGTATTCCGAAATCATTGAAACAGCTTCCATTTTTAAGTTATCTGAAAAATTTTGACTATTTGCAACTTCATCCAAAATTTCTCGTCCAACAAGGTTATAAAGAGCAATTAATGCATTTTTTTTGACTTCTTCATTTTCGTCCTCAAGCAGGCATGTTCTGATAGTTTCAACAGCTTGAGGATTGTCACTGTCCATAATTGCTTCAATTGCGTTAATTCTGATTTGAGGAGATTCATCAACAAGAGAATTTTTTAATGCATTAAAAACTCGTTCATTATCATCAAGTCTTAATTTGCCAAGTGCTTCTATAACGCGTTCTTTTAAAAAAGTAAATTTATTCCAAATTCCCTTTTGAGTTTCTAAAATACTAACAAGTGGATCTACAGCTCGCAAATCCCCGAGCATTCCAAGTGCTGAAGCTGCTGTTTCTCTTAAATAAACAGACTTTTCTTCTTCGTCTTTTACAACCTCAATAAGAGGTGCAACAGCATACCTGTCACCAATTCTACCTAATGCATCCGCACAGGCAAGTCTTACTTTATAATTTTCGTCTTTATTATTTAAACAGTATAACAATGGTGTTACTGCAGAAGTGTCTTTAAGGTTTGCGATAGCTTTTGCACACATAGCTCGAACATTGATAAAAGTATCTTTATCCGTTGCTTCAATATTTTTCATAAGAAGTAAATCCAAAAGTGGGGCAAGAGAAGATTTGTCCCTAAATCTGTCCTCACATTGGATTAAAATAGTTAGTACTTCTGGTTTTTTAGATAGTGATAGCAGATAGTTATAAATTTTTACAAGATTTTCTGGCTCATAAATCTCATCAAGTGACTGAATATTTGAAATAACAGTATCAGTGTCCGAAGCATTAGGAACACCGCATTCTTTGGCTATTAAGTCTAAGTTCAGATCTTTTCCCACTGTATACCTGTATCCTCTACAAGCGAAAATATACTATAAACTCTCTTTAATTTCAAGTAATTTGGAATTAAATGCTACAATTGTAATATATTATAAAAAGTAATCAATATGTTTATATAACAAGAAAACAACATTTAGTTGTTCTCTTGTTATGTTATATGTTTTCAACTATGATTTTAGGCTTTTTGATTTTGTTCTGCTTTTGCCTTTTTGTTAGAAAGGTATTTTTCGCATAACCAGTTAGCAGGTTTTGTAACTACTACCGGAACGAAGAATCTGTAAACAAATCCGAATACAAGCATTGTTCTCAATAAGCCCATGCCTTTAACTTTTCCTGATAGTTCATCAGAAAGTTTAGGCATTGATTTTGCTTTAACCAGTTTGTCTATATATTTATTTAAATCTAGTTTATCAACAGATTTAACTCCATTGTCAGCATCTTCTAAAGCCCCTTTAACGGCATGTTCTAGGTATTCAGTGCAACCAAGGTATCCTTTTTCACCTTTTTTAGGCATTTTTAAATCTTCTTTTACCTTGTCTGCAATTTTGCTAACATCTTCGTTAGGATTTTGTTTTAATCTTTTGTTGATTTCTGTTATACCTTCATTGATTTTTTTGAAGTTTGTATGGAAATTTTCATCATTAACTTGAAGTCCAACGTATTTCGCTGTTACGTTTTCCCACCAGCTTTTCAAGTATTTGTCAAGGGAATATGCACCAATAGTAGAAACTATGAATGTTAAACCTTGGTTTACCTCAAGTGTTTTCTTTCTGTCTTTGTCTAATTTATCGTTAGTCAAAGTTTTTTCCATATACAAACCGCTTGTAATCAATGAACCTGTAGTCAAGCAGTGTTGGAACAAATTGTTACTATTTTTTAGTTTGTCAGCAACATAGTTCATCGGTTTGCTGTCTACAACTTTTGCTGTAAAATGTTTTGCCACAGCATCTGTACATTTGTCATAAAAATCAGAAAATGGTTTAAATATACCTGATTTTTCTTTTGCTGTATTTACTGCTGCTTGTGCGGCTTGAGATGCTGCATTTGCAGTAAAGGTTTGTTGTCTAAAGTTATTATTTGTATTGTATTTATGTTGTTGATTATATGTATTGAAGGTGTTTAATGTTACGTTCATTATTGAACACCTCCTTTCATTTGTTGGAATACAGGTTTGTTTACAAAATCCATTGGAGGTTGTTGTTGCATATTATTTGTTTCCTTTGGAGGTTCTGATTGTGCTACTTTCTTTTTCTTTTCTACTCCGAAAACGTATTTCAAAATAGGTGGAATTAACGCAATTGTAAGAATTGATCTTGGTACTGCGATAACCCAATCCGGAATGTTTTTAGAAAGAGTTTCAAGAGCAGCTCTATGACGTTTTACTGCTTTATATGATTCTCTTGCTGCTTTATTGATAATTTTTCCTGCACTATCTCTAAGGTTAGCTTCTTTTTCTAGGCTCTTTTCTTTTTCAATTAATTCAACTAACTTTTTACTGAAAACTTTTGGTTTGCCTTTAGAATCTTTTATTTTATTGCCATCTTTATCCTTTAAATAACCATCACAACTAAATAGTTTTTTTACTGCTCCATCAAGAGGGCTAGTTACAATAACGGAAGCAACAAAGCCTAGAATAGCAGAAGCCATTGAGTGACCTGAGGCATAAATTTTGTCCTCTTTATCTTTTTTCCCAGGGAGTGCCATAATTGTTGCCGGTCTTAAAACACCTGCAAGACCTAATGCAACCAGTGCACTTGTTGCTACGTTGTGGTCATTTGTATAAGTTAAAAGTTTGTTAAACCATCTACTTGTTAAAATACCACCTTTTTTCATAGTATTAACGGCAGTCTCACTCTTTCCCGTAAAACTGCCGTTATAACCCGTATTATATCCTCTATTATTATCATAAGCTCCAGTATTCTTCTCCCTAAAATTTTGAGGTTCCGAATGGAGCCTTGACGCACCCTGATTAAGGGTAATATCATGCTGTAATCTACTAACTTTCATTTTTTCACCAAATAATTAAATGTATCTACATTCATTTTAAAACAAAGGAAAATTTTTTTTGCTATATGATTAAAAAATGTTTACAATTAATTTTTTCAATGAATAAGAAAATATTTAGCCCCTATTGCTCTATTGCCATATAGCCTTATCGCCTTTTTTAATCTACATATCTAAAGCTAAATCTAATGTTGGAGCTTTTGCAACAATTGCACTTGAAGAAATTATATCTACTCCTGTTGATGCAATTGCATTTACTGTTGATAAATTTACATTCCCGCTTGCTTCAACGATTGCTTGGTGATTAATTAATTCTACCGCTTTTTTCATCGCTTCTACAGGCATATTGTCAAGCATAATGATATCAGCTTTAACATCAACTGCCTCTTTTACTTGTTCTAATGTATCGCATTCAACTTCGATTTTGTGAGCGTGAGAAATACTCTTTCTCAATTTATTTACAGCATTTGTTAAAGAGCCGGCAAGTCTAATGTGGTTGTCCTTAATCATGGCACAATCAGACAAATTAAATCTATGAAGTGCTCCTCCTCCGATTTTTACGGAATATTTTTCAAATGCTCGGAAGTTTGGAGTTGTTTTTCTTGTATCAACAATTTTAGCTGTATAAGGAGCGATTGCATCTTGGTATTTTCTTGTTTCTGTTGCAATACCTGACATTCTTTGAATGTAATTAAGAGAAACTCTTTCACCCATTAATAAATCTTTTGCAGGACCTTCTATGTCAGCAATCTTATCTCCTTTTTTTATTTTATCGCCATCTTTAAAGTAAAATTTTATTTTTACATTATCTGAAAGAATATCAAAAACTGTCTTGAAAACATCACAACCGCAAAGAACTCCTTCACTTCTTGTATTTAATTCTGCTTTCAAAAAATCATTTTCTTCAGCTAAATTTTCAGTTGTAATATCTCCATATCCGATATCTTCCATTAATGCTGATTTTACATGGTCTTTTACATAAAATTTACTTAACATAATCAGGTACCTTATCTTCTTTAGTTATAATACTGTGAACACATTCCTCATTTGTTTGAGGGTAATCTGTTCTGTAATGAGCTCCTCTGGATTCTTTTCTCATAAGAGCTGATTTTGTAATTAAATCTGCTACGATTAGCATGTCTCGAAGTTCATATTCTTCTCCACTTATGCATTTGTGAGTTCTCGGGAATTCTTTTTTCAACTCTTTTAGTTTGTCTAATGCTGTATTTAAAGATTTTTCGTCTCTATAAATTCCAACATAATCCCACATAATATTTTTTAACTTTTTCTTCATTGAAGGAATATCAAGTTCTTCTGTTATGTCATCCTCGTTTGTGTATTTATCAAGGATTGTTTTAATATTTTCATCAATTTGTTTTGGGGATTTTAGTTTTAATGTTTTAAGATATTCTGCTACAGAATATGCACAAACAACACATTCAAGAAGTGAATTACTTGCTAATCTATTTCCACCATGGAGTCCGGTTGAAGATACCTCTCCGATTGCATATAAACCGTTTAGAGATGTTTCACCACGCAAATTTGTTTTTATTCCTCCCATATAATAATGAGCAGCAGGTGCAACAGGAATAAAATCGTGTGCAATATCTATTCCGTTTTCAAGGCATTTTTTAGAAATATTCGGGAAACGTTTTGCCAATTTTCTGCTATCAATGCAAGTTGCGTTTAGGAAAACATTATCAACTTTATTTTTAATCATTTCATTAAAGTTTGCACGAGTTACAATATCTCTAGGAGCAAGTTCTTTTCTTTCATCATATTTTTGCATATATTCAACACCGTCAGCATCACAAAGTTTGGCTCCTTCTCCTCTGACTGCTTCTGATATTAAAAATCTGTTTTCTCCACAATCTATAGCCAATGCAGTTGGGTGGAATTGTACAAATTCCATATCTTGCATAACTGCCCCCGCATTGTATGCTAGTGCTAAACCGTCTCCGGTTGCTCCTGCCGGATTTGTAGTATATTTATATAATTGTCCTATTCCTCCTGTTGCAAGAATTATTGCTGGAGAATAAATTGTTTCGTATTCTTGAGTTTCATCGTTATAGACAAGAACTCCCTTGCATTCATTATTGCTAACCAAAAGTTCTATAGCGTCTGTGTCCTCATAAATTTCTATATTTTCGTTTTCTGCAACTTTTTTACAAAGAGCTTGTTCTATCATTTTTCCGGTAGCATCTCCGCCGGAATGTAAAATTCTTCTTACACTGTGTGCGGCTTCTTTTGTAAAACATAAGTTGTTATTTTCGTCTCTATCAAATTCAACACCAAATTTTAACAAGTCTTTTACTACAGCATCAGAATGCTCGGAAATAAATTTTACAGTGTTAAAATCACTTAATCCTGCACCGGCTTTGATTGTATCTGAAATATGAGAAGCAGTTGTATCTGCTTTATTTTCTTTCATAACAGCAACCATTCCGCCTTGTGCGTATCTGGAATTACTTTCTCCGAGTTTTGATTTTGTTATTAATAAAAGTCCGTCCGGCAAATCTACTTGTTGTTCGATTTTTAAGGTTGCATATAATCCTGCAATCCCACTTCCGATTATGACTGTTGAATAATTTGAATATTTCATGATTATTTACCTTATGTATATTTATCATTAACATAATAATCCAAAATATTTTATTTTGCTATTAATAAATATTAAGATTTGATTAAATATGTAGCAAAATTATTTTTTACAAGTTTTGGAATAATGTCTTACTAGGGGGAATAAAATGCAAATAAATTCAAATTACAAATCACAAACAACTCAATTCGGAATGGCTTTTCGTCGACCAGAAGGACAGGATATGAGTAAGTTAGCTGATTATTTGAAATTAGAAAACCAAATTAATCGTAAAGGTTTTGCTCAATATATAAAAGAAATGAAAAAGTGCAAAAATTATGATGTAGAGTTTTTGCCTGGAACCAATACAGTTAAGGTTATTGATAATAAAAATAATCAAACAATGGGCTTATACCCAGGTAATTCAAATATTACGGGTATGAATCATTTTGGAGTATCAAAATATCCTGCAAGACAATTGTTGACGAAAATGTTAGACCCGAAACAATATCTTCCGTATAACTTTTTGCAAGCTGCAGAAAAAGTAGAAAGTTTGGAAGCAGATGTTGCTGTGAAAAATGCTGCAACGGGTTTTATAAATAAAACAATATAAAAATGTGAATATAAATTATATTTACAAATTAACAAGTAATAATATTATCGTTCTTTTTCAATAATAAAGGGATTTATTAGTAGCCGAAAACTTTTATAAGTAGTATAGGGAGAAATACTATGTCGATAAATATATTACTTGTAGAAGATCAAAAACTTATCAGAGTTGGGTTAAAATCTTTATTTGAGGGGCAAGATGAACTTATCGTTGCTTCAGAGGCTGAAAATGGGAAGGAGGCTGTTGAAAAATATAAGATTTCTCATCCTGATATTGTTTTGATGGATATTGGTTTGCCTGATATTTCAGGAATAGAGGCAACTAAAAGGATTTTAGAAATTAACAGTAGAGCTCGTGTTATAATCTTGACTTCGCATTTGAGTGAACAAGAAGTTTTAAATTCATTACATGCAGGAGCTTGTGCTTATGTTATGAAAGATATAGGTACGGATATTTTAAAAATGATAATAAAAACAGTTTATGACGGGGCTATGTGGTTAGACCCTCAGGTTGTTCCAATTTTGAGAGAGAAAAATTGCGGAGTAATCCCACCTCGCCAAATGTCGCGTGCTATGTTTAAAGAACAACACGCCAATTTAACTCAAAGAGAATATGAAGTCTTAAAATTGGTTGTAGATGGTATGTCAAATAGTGAAATTGCTGAAGAATTAACTATTTCAGAGCATACAGCAAAAGCCCATGTTTGCAATATTATTCAAAAACTGGTTGTTGATGATAGAACTCAAGCAGCGGTAAAAGCTTTAAAAGAGGGGTTGGTTTAGTTGTTCTTTAGCTAAAAGTCTCTAGGTTTTACTCCTTTAATCCAATTTGATTCAATGGTTTCTAATGAAATTCCCTTTGTTTCCGGAACAAGGAAGTAAACAA
>CAKUQA010000049.1 GCA_934675225.1 uncultured Candidatus Melainabacteria bacterium
ACAGCCCCCGATGAGCTACTAATGAATAATTTCTCATCTAAAACCTCCAATATACTATTAAAGAAAGATTATAACAGATTTTTCAACTTTTTTCAACACAAGAGTAATTGCTTTTCGTATAATATTAAGCTAGTATTTTTATATGCAAAATATTATTGAAATAAAAAATTTATTTGTTGAATACCAAAGTAATAACAATACTTTTGGGGGTAAAAAAATTATTCATGCTGTTAATGGCGTTGATTTAGATATAAAAAAAGGAGAAATTATAGCGATTGCAGGTGAATCAGGATGTGGCAAATCCACTCTTGCCAAAGCTATAATTGCTCTTGAACCGGCTAAATCCGGTGAAATTTGTTTTGAAAATAAAAATATTCTAACTCTCAACAAAAAAGAATTAAAAGAATTCAGAAAAGAAACTCAAATGGTTTTTCAAAACCCATTTGCAAGTCTTAATCCCAAAATGAAAATCTTTGATATTCTCAAAGAGCCGCTTGAAATAAATACAAACTTATCAAAACAAGAAATAAAAGAAATAATAAACGAAAAAATTAAACTTGTTGGCTTGGAAGAAAGTTGTTTAAACCTTTATCCGCACGAATTTTCCGGAGGACAAAGGCAACGAATTGCAATAGCTAGAGCTCTAGTTCTTAATCCACAATTTATACTTGCAGACGAACCTGTTAGCGCATTAGATGTTAGTATTCAAGCTCAAGTTATTAATCTTATAAAAGAGCTAAAAGAAAAATACAGTATAACTTTTTTATTAATTACACACGATATGAGTGTTATTGAATATCTTGCCGATCGTGTTGCAATTATGTATTTAGGCGAAATCGTTGAAATAGGCGAAACAAAAGAAATTTTCAAAAACCCTTACCATCCATATACTAAAGCTCTTTTAAATTCTGTTCCTCAAATAAATAAAAAGAATACTAGAGCGACATTAAAAGGAGATTTGCCATCACCGGCAGATTTGCCGAGTGGTTGCAAATTCCACACTCGCTGTCCTTATGCTATGGAAAAATGTAAAAATTGTATTCCGCCAGAAAAAGGAACTTTTCATAAAGTTAAATGCTTTATTTATGATTAGCGAATTTTAACTCTTGCCTTTGACCAATACTCTTGCCATCACTTGATATAAATGCTATAATCAGCTTATGGACAGAAAAATTATTACAACTAATAGAAAAGCTTTTCATGATTTTACGATTTTAGAAAAATTTGTTGCAGGAATTGTATTAACCGGAACCGAAATAAAATCTATTCGAAAAAATGCAATTAATCTTAAAGACAGTTTTTGTAAAATAGAAGATAATGAAATTTTCTTGTACAAATGTCATATTTCTCCTTATGAACAAGGAAACAGATTTAACCACGACGCTGAACGTACAAGAAAACTCTTAATGACAAAAAAAGAAATTTTAAAAATCCAAAACAAGGTAAAACAGGATAGTTTTACGATAATTCCACTGGAAGTTTTTTTGTCTCACGGTTTTGCAAAAATTGAAATAGGTCTCGCAAAAGGTAAAAAAATACACGACAAACGAGAAGATATTGCAAGAAAAGATCAAAAAAGAGAAATGGACAGAGCATCAAAAATCCGTTATTAAACTAAAAAAGGAATAATGTAACATGAAGGTCGTTATAATCGGGAAAGGAGAAATGCTTTCAAATTTAATAGAAGGCACTCTTGCATCTGGAGCTGAAATAGTAGGAGTTTTGCGGTACGAAAGAACAGTAATGCCCCCTCTTTTATTAAAGCTTCGTGACTTTTTCAAAACATCTTATGACGTTACACTCATTAAAGAGAAAAAACTACACGAAATCAATTGCAAATCCGCAAATTCAAAACAATTCAAAAATGAATTGCTAAAATTGAATGCTGATATTTTGCTTGTTGGCACGTGGAGAGAAAAATTAAAAAAAGAAATTATTGATATTCCAACAATTGCATCTGTAAATGTTCATCCATCTCTTTTACCTAAATACAGAGGTCCAAATCCATATCTTCAAACAATTTTGCACCAAGAAAAGATTTCAGGAATTACATTTCACCTTATTGATGAAAACTTTGATAACGGAGCTATTCTTGAACAAAAAGAAATACCTATTTTGCCAAATGATACATCTAAAGAACTAAAATCAAGAACCGTTTACCAAGCAAGATTAATATGCACCGAAATTCTATCAAAACTTCTTGACGGATTAATAATACCTGTGCCGCAAAATGAAAAAGAAGCAACATATTTTTCAAACATAAAACCCATTGACATGATGCTAGATTTTGAAAAAGAAACTGCAGAGCAAATTCATGCAAGAATTCGAGCTTTTCATCCTTGGCTACCCTGTTATGTAACGTATAAAAACAAATATTTCATCCCAAATCCGTATAAACTAAAAGTTTTAGATAAATCAAAAACTCAAAAATTAATTATAAAAAATAATATAAAAAATCCTAAAATTGGAAACATTATAGAAACCCACTATAAAACTCAAACTATTATTATTTTATGCAAAGATGGGAAATCTATAAAAATGACTGGTGTAAAACTATATGGATTTTTTAATAAACCATTTACAAAAATATTTCTAAAAAATATTGAATTCAATCAATAAAGCACCTCCATAAAAAAGGAAGTGCTTTATTTCAAAAAAAATATATTTAATATCATTTAGAAATTAAAATCTCTACCGCCATTTTCAATCTTTTCTAAATCTTCTGCAACTTTTAGTTTAACACATTCCGGACATTCAAGAGTTTTTTGTTCTTTTGCTATTAAATTTTCTCCAACTGCTTTAGTTTCAGGAGATGCGTAATCCTCAAGATATTCTTTTAAAGTCAAAATTGCATTTGGATGACAAAAATTATGGATTTGTTTATCTTTACAAATTTCCATAAATCTATCTCCGGTTCTACCATTTCTATAGCAAGCAGTACAAAAACTTGGTAAATATCCTAATTCCATAAGCCATTTGATAACTTCATCCAACGGTCTCCTATCAGAAACATCAAATTGAGCTGAATCTTCTTTTTCAGGCATCGGCTGAAAATAACCGCCAACACTAGTCTTGGAACCACCTGAAACTTGTGAAACTCCAAGTTCCAATAAACGTTTTCGACATTCTGCACTTTCTCTTGTAGAAACAATCATGCCGGTATACGGTACAGCAATTCTTATACAAGCAACAATTTTGGCAAATGTATCATCATCAATACCATTATCAAATACATTAGGGTCAATATCATCAGCCTTTCTGATTCTTGGGACACTTATAGTATGAGGACCAACTCCAAAAGCCGCTTCCAAGTGTTCTGCATGCATTAAAATACCTGCAAATTCATATCGGTATGACTCTAATCCGAATAAAACTCCTAACCCTACATCATCAATTCCACCTTGCATGGCTCTATCCATAGCTTCTGTATGGTATTTATAATTATGTTTTGGTCCTGTCGGATGAAGATTTTCATAACTTTCTTTATTATATGTTTCTTGAAACAAAATATATGTACCAATTCCAACATCATGTAATTTTTTATAATTTTCAACTGTAGTTGCGGCAATATTAACATTTACACGGCGTATTGCACCATTTTTATGTTTAATAGAATAAATTGTTTTAATTGAATTTAAAATATATTCAATCGGGTTATTAACAGGATCTTCTCCCGCCTCTATTGCCAAACGTTTATGCCCCATATCCTGAAGTGCAGTAACTTCATTTATTATATCTTGTTGTGACAATTTTTTTCGTGGAATATGTTTATTTTTTGCATGATACGGACAATATACACATCCGTTTACGCAATAATTTGACAAATATAGTGGTGCAAATAAAACAATTCTATTCCCATAATAATCTTGTTTTATTTTTTTTGCCAAAGAAAAAATTTCTTCATTTTTCTCCTTATCTTCACAAGCTAAAAGAATAGAAGCTTCTCTATGAGTAAGACCTTTACCTAATTTAGCTTTCTTCAATATTTCATTAATTAATTCAACATTATCTTTATTAGCATCAGCATATTTTAATGTTTCTAAAATTTCTTCATGAGAAATAAAATCTTCAGCATTATGTGAATTTGGATTATACATATTTTTTCTCCCTATCAAAAACATGATAAACCTCACAAAGTAAAAAGTAAAGTCAACTAATTTTTTACAATAAAACCGCCACCTATTAAATGCTTATCATCTAAATCATAAATAACACAAGACTGCCCATTTGTAACAGAGTTTACAGGCTCAAAAAAATCAACATCAACAAATCCATCACAAATACGAATATGAGCTTTTTTATGTGGCATATTATAACGAATTTTAACCCAAGCATCAAATTCAGTTTTTTGTAACGGATAAGACCAATTAAAATCAACTACTTTCAAATTTTTAGAATAATTATCTTCTTCTCTGCCAAGGTAAACAATATTTTTGTTTGCATCTATATCTATAACATACAGAGGATAAGGTGCGGCAATTCCTATTCCCTTCCGTTGACCAATAGTATATTGATAACAACCTTTATGTTCTCCCCATTTTTTCCCGGTCAAAATATCTATAAAATCGCCTTTTCTAATTCCAAATTTATCAAACAAAAAGCTTTTAGTGGTAACAGGCTTTTGAATAAAGCAAATATCTTGACTTTCTTTAGAATCCTTTGGCGGCAAATTGTAATCAATAGCAATTTGCTTAACCTGTGATTTTTCATAATGGTAAAGAGGAAAAATTGTTTTTGAAAGTTGTTTTTGTCCCAGCCTGTATAAAAAATACAACTGGTCTTTATGTTCATCTTTTGCCGGATAAAGTTTGAAAACACCATCTACACATCTTATATCCGCATAATGTCCTGTCGCAAAAACATCCGCATTTAGAATTTCTGTTGCATAATCAAATAAAGTTCCCCACTTTATATACTGATTACAAACAATACAAGGATTTGGTGTTTTTCCATCTTTATACGCATTTACAAAATAATCAACAACTTTGTCATTAAACTTGTCAATTGTATTATAAACAATAAGTTCAATTCCAAGCATATCCGCAACACGCTTAGCATTTTGAACAATTTTTCCTGCCGCAGGAGTATCCTGCATTTTTGCAGTCAAACCTATAACCTTATATCCTTGTTGTTGCAATAAAAGTGCGGTAACAGAACTGTCAACCCCTCCACTCATAGCAACTACCGCTATTTTTTGTTTTTCCATAGTTATAATATAGCATGAAATTCTAAAAAATTGTTAAAATCAAACTGAACAAAATTTAATTTATTCTTTCTATATTTTCGTCAAATTATAAACCGGAGTAGCACCGTTCAGGTCAATGTATCTAAAAACATTCAATACAATTCCCGGAGCAAAGAAATAATTATTGTTTGTTGGAGTTATTCTAAGCATTGATTTGCTAGAATCGACCTTTACAACGCTTGCCAAGTATTGACGCCCTACGGCCGTAAATAAAATATACCCTGTTTTTGATTGAATTTCATCAATCGTAAACCTGTTCGCATTTATACTTGCAATAGCCATATAAAATAGTTTTTCCGGTGTTAAAATATAATTTCTCGTACATAAATTATAATCTACATTTTGTGGAGTAACCAATGTACTCAATGGCATTCCATCTTCAGCCAAAACTATAGGAGCACCTATCATTAACATTAACAAACTACCCAATAAAATTTTTATTGTTCTTTCCATGTTTCACCTACATTCACATCAACAACAAGCGGAACTGATAATGGTTGATTTAATTCCATAGCTTCTTTAACTAAATTTGTCACAATATCAAGTTCTGATTTTAAAACTTCTACAACCAACTCATCGTGAACTTGCATTATCATTTTAGATTTTAAATTATTTTCTTTTAATTTTTTAGAAAAATCAATCATGGCTATTTTCATTAAATCAGCTGCAGTACCTTGCATTGGTTGATTAATAGCTGCACGTTTTGCAAATTCCCTTATCATAGCATTTGAACTTGCTAATTCAGTATCTAAATACCTTTTACGGCCAAAAATAGTTTCTACATACCCCTTTTTTTCAACTTCCAAAACAGTACCTTCCATATAAGCTTTTACTCTGGGGTATGTCGCAAAATATTTATTTATAAAATCTTCGGCTTCCTTATTAGAAATCCCAATTGCTTTTGCCAAACCATATTTACTTTGCCCATAAATTATACCGAAATTAACTGCTTTTGCCTTATAACGCATTTCTTTAGTAACATCTTCAACAGGAACCTCAAAAACTTTTGAAGCTGTAAGAGTGTGAACATCAACTCCACTATTAAATGCTTCCATCAAATGTTTGTCCTCTGTTATATGAGCTAACAATCTTAGTTCAATTTGAGAATAATCTGCCGATAAAATCAAACTGTTTTCTCTGTCTTTTGGAACAAAAGCATTACGTATTTTATTCCCTTCCTCTGTTCTTGCAGGAATATTTTGCAAATTAGGATTTGAAGATGACAATCTGCCTGTTGTTGTTACCGTTTGATTATAAGTCGTATGAATTCGATTATCTTTTCGTTCAATCAAAGCAGGAAGTGCCTCTGTATATGTAGATTTTAATTTTGCATACTTTCTATAATCCAAAATCAATTTTGCGATTTCATATTCTTGCGCAAGTTCTTCTAACACGGCAGCACTGGTTGAATATGTAGCCTTTCCTCGTTTCTTCTTTGATTTTATACCCATTTTATCAAATAAAGTTTCTCCAACTTGACGAGGTGAATTTATGTTGAAAGCAACTCCCGCAATTTCATAAATTTGACCTTCCAATTTCACAAGTTTTTCATTCATATAACATGTTAGCTCATGTAAGTAGTTTTCATCAATAGAGACGCCATCATACTCCATATCGGCAAGAACCAAAGTCAATGGAACTTCAATATCATAAACAAGTTTTAGCTCGTTTTCATCAAGATTTTTTACCCAAAATTTAGTTAATTCTAAAATCACCGCAACTTCTTCTGCCGAAAAATTATTTGCTATATCAGAATTGACATCTGCAAATTTAACCTGCTTTTTCTTTTCTTTTTCAAAAGGAGCAAAAGGTGTTATTGCATGCTCTAAATTTTCAATAGCCTGAATTTCTAAATCATGATTTCTATTTGTATCCTTTACGTAGCTTGCAAGAACAACATCAAAAATTATTCCTTGAGAATTTATTCCTAAATTTCGTAAAATATTATATCCCATCTTTGCATCAAATGATGTTTTCTTGATATTTTTATCTTCAAAAACAGTTTTTAACAATCGTACAACCTGTTCTTGAGGTAATTGATTTTCTATTTTTGAATGATTTATTGGAATATAAAAAGTTTTTATTTCGCTGTTTTCTCTTTCATTAGTATAAACTCTATCATCAGCAGTAACATTGTTAGCATACGCCAATGAAATCCCCGTTAAACTAAAACTAACCACATTTTTAACGTCAGCATAAATTTTAAAAGCAATTAGCGACTGTTCTTTTAAAAGTTTTATTAATCCTTGCAAATCCTCAACATTTAAAATCAAATTTTTTTCAAAATCTAAATTTGAAGCTTTATTTAATTCTTCATTAACAACCTCTGAAAAAAATCCTAACTGAACTGAACCATTTGCATTAATTTGTTTAGATTCTAAATG
>CAKUQA010000050.1 GCA_934675225.1 uncultured Candidatus Melainabacteria bacterium
TTATTGCCTGAAGGTTTCAAATGTCCTAAATGTGGAAAAACACATTGTTTCAAAAAAGAAAATGATATTATGGATGTTTGGTTTGATTCAGGTGTAACTTGGCGTGCAGTAGTTGAAAAACGTTCTGATGTATTGGGACATACACCTGTTGAAATGTATTTGGAAGGTTCTGACCAACATAGAGGCTGGTTCCAATCTTCATTGTTGACAAGTGTCGCAATACAAGGTAAAGCACCTTATAAATCAGTTTTAACTCACGGGTTTGTATTTGGCGAAGATGGCAGAAAAATGTCAAAATCTTTAGGCAATTACATTAGACCTGATGAAATTATCAAAACTTATGGGGCTGATATCTTGAGATTATGGGCAGCTTCTGTTGATTATAGAAATGATACAAAAATTGGTAACAATATTATCAAACAGTTAGCTGAAATATTTAAGAAAACAAGAAATACTTCAAGATTTTTACTTGGAAATTTGTTTGATTTTGACCCTAAAACTGATTATGTTAAATATGATGATTTAAAAGCTATTGACAAGTTTGCTCTACATAAATTAAATCAACTTATTGTAAACGTAACAGAAGCTTTTGATAATTATGAATTCTACAAATACTTCCAACAGCTTCAAAATTTTGCGGCAGTTGATTTGAGTTCGTTCTATCTTGATATTGTAAAGGATAGATTGTATACGGCAGGTAAAGACTCACTTTCTCGTCATGCCTGCCAAACTGTATTATATGAAACATTACAAACTTTAGTAAGAATGTTAGTTCCTGTAATGCCTCACCAAGCAGAAGATATTTGGATGAGTGTTCCGGAATGTCAAAGAGGTGGGTTGGAAAGTATTTTACTTTCTGATTGGTGTAAACCAAAACCGGAATGGAATAACGAACAACTTGAAAATGATTTTTCTCAAATTTTAAAAGCTCGTGAAGTTGTTACAAGAGCAATTGAACCTCTTAGGGCTGATAAAAAAGTTGGAAGTTCTCTAGAGGTTGCAGTATTTATTAAATCAGATAATGCGGATATATTGAAAGCGAATGAAAGTGAACTTTGTAATATATTTATTACATCGCAAGCTTACGTTACAAATGAAAAACCTGAAAATGTGTTAAATGAACATTCAGAAGAAGGTTATACCGTTTGGGTAACAAAAGCTGAAGGTGAAAAATGTGCACGTTGCTGGAAATACAGGAAGTTAAATTCAGATGGTATTTGTGAAGAATGTGCAGAAGCTATTAAATAATTAGCAGATAAAAAATATAAAAAATATTAATGTCCCTTTTCAATATTAATTGAGGAGGGATATTTTTTTATAAAAAATAAGTTAACAAAATAATAAAAAAAGAAGATGTTTTCAATTTTGAAAACATCTTCTCCTGTATATTTTATATCAACTTACGCTTTAGCAGCTCCTGATTTTTCAATAATTTCTTTTTCAACATTAGCAGGAACTTGTTCGTAATTATGGAATTCCATAGAGAATGTTCCACGGCCTTGAGTATTTGATCTCAAGTCTGTAGCATAACCGAACATGTTAGCTAATGGAACTAATGCTCTAACAATTACGTTACCTGTGTTGCCTTGAGGTTCTTGACCTTCAACACGTCCACGGCGTCTTGAAATATCACCGATAATTGTTCCTGTGAATTCATCAGGAATTTCGATTTCAACTTTCATCATTGGTTCAAGGATACAAGGTTGAGCTTTGCGGCAACCATCTTTAATAGCCATAGAACCAGCGATTTTAAATGCCATTTCTGATGAGTCAACTTCGTGATAAGATCCATCATAAAGTTCAACTTTAACATCAATCATTGGGAATCCTGCTAAGATACCGCCTTCAAGAGCTTCTTCCATACCTTTTCTTGCAGGTTCAATGTATTCTTTAGGAATAGCACCACCAACGATTTTGTTTTCAAATACAAATCCGGCATTTTCTTCTGCTGGAGAAATTCTAACTTTAACGTGACCATATTGACCTTTACCACCTGATTGACGGATGAATTTAGAATCTTGGTCAGCGTTTCCGCGGATTGTTTCTCTGTAAGCAACTTGAGGTTTACCAATGTTAGCTTCAACTTTGAATTCTCTCATCATACGGTCAACGATGATATCAAGGTGAAGTTCACCCATACCAGAAATAATTGTTTGACCTGTTTCTGTATCAGATTTAACTCTGAATGAAGGATCTTCTTCAGCAAGTTTTTGAAGTGCGATACCCATTTTGTCTTGGTCAGCTTTTGTTTTTGGTTCAATAGCAACAGAAATAACAGGTTCTGGGAATGTCATTCTTTCCAAGATAATTGGAGCTTTTTCATCACACAAAGTATCACCTGTTGTAGTATCTTTCAAACCAACAGCTGCACAGATATCACCTGCGTAAACTTCTTGTTCTTCAATACGTTGGTCAGCATACATACGAACCAATCTTGCGATACGTTCTTTTTTGCCGTTTGTAGCGTTAAGAACATAAGAACCTGCAGTGATTACACCTGAATAAACTCTTAAGAAAGTCAAACGACCTACATAAGGGTCAGTCATAACTTTGAAAGCTAAAGCTGAGAATGGTTCTGTATCAGAAGAATGTCTTTCTGTTTTTGTACCATCTTCAAGTTCACCTTCAATAGCTTTTACATCAACCGGAGATGGCATATAGTCAACAACTGCGTTTAATAAAAGTTGAACACCTTTGTTTTTGAAAGCTGTACCGCAAGTTACAGGAACGATTTTGTTTTCGCAAACTGCTTTTCTTAAAACAGCTTTTAATTCGTCAACTGTAATTGAAGCAGGATCTTCAAAATATTTTTCCATCAAAGCATCGTCTTCAGAAGCGATAGCTTCAACCATAGCATCGTGATATTCTTGAGCTTTTTCTAACATATCAGCAGGAATATCTTCTTCCTTAATATCTGTACCTAAGTCATTAGTATAGATTTCAGCTTTCATTGTCATCAAGTCAATAAGACCGTTAAATTTATCTTCAGCACCGATAGGTAATTGAATAGGTACAGCGTTTGCGCCTAATCTTGTTTTAATTTGGTCAACAACTCTGTAGAAATCTGCACCAGTTCTATCCATTTTGTTTACGAATACCATACGTGGAACTTCGTATCTGTTAGCTTGACGCCATACAGTTTCTGATTGAGATTGAACACCACCTACTGCATCTAAAAGGGCAATAGCACCATCTAGTACTCTTAAACTTCTTGTAACTTCAATTGTAAAGTCAACGTGTCCTGGAGTATCTATTAGGTTAATTCTGTGTCCTTTCCAAAATGCAGTTGTTGCTGCAGAAGTGATAGTTATACCACGTTCTTTTTCTTGTTCCATGAAGTCAGTTACAGCTGCACCATCGTGAGTTTCACCGATTTTATGAGTTTTACCTGTGTAAAACAAAATACGTTCAGTTGTAGTGGTTTTGCCGGCATCAATGTGAGCAGCAATACCAATGTTTCTGATTTTTTCTAATGGAGTTTGTCTTGCCATTTTTGTTTTTCCTTTTTTATATTGTGTACATCGCTATTATAAATTTTTTAGCTTCACTAAAATTATCACATGAACATAGTTTTTTGTAAATCAATTTAGAAAATGAGGTTAAGTAATGTTCATATTTTTAGTAAGGTGATTAGCAAATTGTGAATAGTGAGTAAATTCTCCTTTACGGGTTTATGCCAAATTTATCTTTGAGCATAACGAACGAAATGGACTTTTCACTTTTCACAACTCACTTTTCCCTTACATTTCCATTTTTTCATTTTTGCCGTATAATACAATCATGAACACGCTGGAAAAAGATTTAAAAACAAATGAAATAGTAAAAAGTACTAACTTGCAACATATTGCAATAATTATGGACGGCAATCGCAGGTGGGCGAAAGAGAAGAATTTGCCATCCGCGATGGGACACAAAAAAGGTGTAGATGCCCTAAAGGCAACACTTCGTGCTTGCAAGGATTTTGGTATAAAATATTTGACGGTATATGCATTTTCAACAGAAAATTGGAACAGAAAAAAGGAAGAAGTTGATTTTTTGATGGAATTGTTGGCAATTACTCTCACAAATGAACTTGCAGAGATGCATTCAGAGGGGGTTGTAATCAGCTTTATAGGTGATATTAAAAAATTAAGTCCTAAGCTTCAAAAAATTCTTAATAATTCTGTGGAAACAACAAAAAATAATACGGGGGTTCATCTCCAAATTGCGTTTAATTATGGAGCAAGAGATGAAATTCTTCATGCTGTAAAAAATATTGTTGCTCAGGGAATTAATCCTGAAGATATTACAGAAGATACTATATCTCAGAATCTTTATACGAATGGAATTCCTGATCCTGATTTGCTAATTAGAACAGGTGGAGAGAAAAGAGTTTCAAACTATTTGTTGTGGCAAATTGCGTATTCTGAAATTCTTGTAACAAAGCAGTATTGGCCGGAATTTGATAAAAATTCTTTGGCAAGTGCAGTTGAAGAATTTCATAATAGACAGAGAAGGTTTGGAAAATAGGGAGTAGCAAATGATTAAACTCGTATTTGCAACATCTAATCCACACAAATTACAGGAAATAAAAGATATTGCGGGAAATACTGATATCGAATTTTTGTTGCCGCCAAGCGAATTTAATCCAATTGAAGATGGAGCAACTTTTGAGGAAAATTCATATATTAAAGCTAAAGAAGCTGCTAAATTAAGCGGAATTGTTGCATTAGCAGACGATTCAGGTTTGTGTGTTGAAGCATTGGGCGGTGCTCCGGGAATTTATTCTGCAAGATATGCTGATACTCCGCGGGCTCGAATTGAGAAGCTTTTAAATGCTATGAATGGAAAAGACAATAGAAAAGCGAAATTTGTTTGTGCTATGACTCTTGTAAATCCAAAGGGTGAAATTGTTTTTCAAACACGAGGAGAATGTTGCGGAAATATTGCGCTAAAACAAGCAGGTACAAACGGATTTGGTTATGATCCAATATTTCTTATAGGTGATGGGAATATAACAATGGCAGAACTGTCAGAAAAAGAGAAAAATAATATTTCCCACAGAGGTCAAGCATTGAGGAATGTTTTGGAGTTTTTGAAAGTGTAATTATACCCCTCACCCGCCTTACAGGCACCCTCTCCCCGATGGGGCGAAGGAAAATTGTGGTATAATAATAGTATGAACAAGAAACATGACTATACAGAAAAATCGCTTTCTTATGCAAAAAATTTAAGACAAAATATGACAGAATTTGAAAATAAGTTATGGTTTAGGATATAAAATTGTAAGAATTTATAATAACGAATTAAATAAAATCGAAAACGTGTTAGTGTTTATAGAATTGAATATATAAACATCCTTCGCCCAATCGGGGAGAGGGTGCCTGTAAGGCGGGTGAGGGGTATGTATTATTCGCTCAAATATCAACAACTCCTTAACCGAATGTTTTGAATGAATTTTCTACGTTTTTGCTAACTACGTTTTTAACAGAGTCATATTCTGTTTGTAGTGCAGAGTGTTCAGTATCAAGTTTTTTCAACTCTAAATCAAGCTTTTTATCTTGGTTTTCTAAATCTGCCATGTCTTGATTATATTTTGATTCTGCTTTCGCAATTGCACGTTCGTCAGAAACTTCTTGAATACAATTGTCTTCTGATATTGTAGTTGTTTTAAATGATTTTGATGTTGTGGAATAATATTCCAAACGCAAAGAACCGTCTCTTAATGCTGCTTCAAATACCGTATTATCTTTTAGTGGAGATTTTTCAACATTACCGGCTGTACCTGTGCCAACAGATGCATATTTGTAATGTTCCGGATCGTTAACAGCGTCAACAGGCTGTTCAGAATATGTAAAATATCCACTTGATTGCATTTTTGAATAAATATTTTTGTAGTAATTCAACATAGCTTTGTTATCACTATTTGCAGCAGATTTCAAAGAAGCATCATTATTCATTTGGTATGTAACATGAAATCTATTTTTATCGGTTGCATCTTTGCCTTCATTAGTTCTCAAATAAGCTTCTGTGATAGACATAGCATAGTCATATAATTCTTTTTGCTCGTCGGTTGTGCCTTCATAGTTAATAGGCCCACTTATATCATTTCCATCTTTATCTTTTCCGGAATATCCTGCATAACCACGTCCGATAGCGTAATCATTATTGTTGTTAACATCACCACCTTCAGCAATAGTTTCTGTCCAACTAAAACCAAAGTCGTGTTCGTAATCTCCAATGTTTATACCTACAGTAGCAAAATATTTATCCCAAGCTTCATGGATTTTTTGCTCTGCAGCAGATTGGTCTTCTGTTCTCTTAGGAGTATCGTTTCCATAAGTTTTTTGAACAGTAACATCTGATTGAGAATAACCTAAATTAGCTAAAAATTGGTTGTAATCTCCGCCTGCTTTCGTATAGGCATCTGCAATCGGTTTTGTAACTAAAACTTTTCCTTTTGTATCTGTAACAACATACTGTTTTGTATTAGCTGCCATCTCAGGTCCAGTCATTGTATTGTATGAGATATCCGTATATGTTGCTTCAGAACCGTTAAAACCTGTTAATACTGTCAATTTTGTAGTATTAAGAGCCTCATTATATTCGTTTGTAATTTGTTGAGTTTGATCTGCTAAACGTTGTTTTGAATAGGAAATACTTTGACCAGAATTTTCATTATTGGTCAATCTTGCTGTTATGCTCAATAGTCTAGCTTGTGATGCTGCCATTCCCATAATAGATTTTCCTTTCAAAATTGTACAATTATTACTACGGCACAATTAGGAAAAATCTTTAAAGGATATTAACAATTTGTAACAAAAAATTTACACATAAAAAAAAGACCGGCGTGAAAAGATATTTCCGGTCTACAAAAAGATTCGATTTTTGTTTAGTTGCTCCATCTGCTAAAAAATATACCAAATGAAGAACTTGTGTGATGGTATTACCCAACCTCGAAATCAAAGATTTCGGTCCTCCCACAAGGGGTGGACATTTTTTATTATTTGCTATACAATACTGCTCTTGCAGGAGTAGAGTTTGGAACAATTGTTGAATCATAAAATCTGACTGGATATATGTCAGTTGGATTTTTAACATCACACTTATTTTCGGAAGCATCAGAATTGTTACATTGTACAATTCTATTAGGAGCTTTAATACCGTTTACATCAATTATACCTGTACATACATTTGCGGTTGCACCCTCTGCTTCTGTACAACCTGTTTGAGTGGCATCATACGAAAACATAATGCCATCATTAAAAAATACTGTAACATTATTAGTACCGATATCTGTTTCCGCTGTAATACCTTGTAATTTTCCAACCGAACTATAACCAATTTTGTACGTATTGCCTTTAGGATCTTTAAGATTTGTATTGCCTGTTTCATTTCTAACAACATTAGTTCTTGCTTTTAGCATATCTAAAATTTGGTAATTTCCACTATTTCCTGTTACATCAGCGAAGTTCCATTCATCCAAAGCAACGTTCAATGTTACTGCTTGAGAAATAGCTGACAAAGCCTTTTTGTAAGCTGTTTTGTATTGCGCGCCTTGAGTTGAGTTCATCAATGTAGGCATTGTCATTGCTGCAACAACACCAATAATACCTAAAGTAATCAAAACTTCCGCCAAGGTAAATCC
>CAKUQA010000051.1 GCA_934675225.1 uncultured Candidatus Melainabacteria bacterium
CAACTAGTCTTGAGGACCCTATAAGAACTAACAAATATGCTCATTGTCCATTTGATAATAATATATTTATACAAATTTTGTATTTGATAAAATTATTCCAAACATAAATATAGCCCAATTGTCGAATAGAATATTTCTTATTTTATTCCTTTAATAAAGTGGGGGAATGTATGAAAAACAAACTATCAATATATTTAATAAAAGAACAAGTTACGGATGTAAATAGTATCTTTAAAAATCAAATAGAGTTGTTAAAAGAATATAATCCGTACAAACAAGTTTACTTTGTTGGTAGTAATTTCCATCAACCAATGTGGCTAAAGAATTTCTTTGAAATAAACGACAATAGATTATTTCAAGCTAATTCTAAGGTGGTTTTACTTGTAAAACGAACATACGGAGATATTAAAAGAACTTTTGCATTAACTTTTGGCTATGCAAAACCGCTTTTTAATGAAGATGTTATTGAAGAACAATTTGGATTAAAGATTGTTCTAAATACAGTTAAGGCTGATGATATTAGAAAAATTTCAAAACTAAACATCGGTGGAAATCAAAAACAATCGCAGGAACAAATGCCAAAAGCTGCAAAAATATCCGATTTCGGATTCAATATTACTAGTGATTTAATGAAAACCGTTACTGCAACTTGCTCTGATCAAAAATTCGAAAATGCTGTTATAAC
This sequence comes from uncultured Candidatus Melainabacteria bacterium, assembly GCA_934675225.1. Classification (GTDB taxonomy): domain Bacteria; phylum Cyanobacteriota; class Vampirovibrionia; order Gastranaerophilales; family Gastranaerophilaceae; genus Stercorousia. Next base: position 686 of record CAKUQA010000051.1, read on the forward strand.
TGGTGGAGATATTTTTAGTATTACTGTTGACAGGAAAATTGATACAATTGAAGATTTCTTAGACTATTGTTATCATAGATTTACAGCAACTTCATATAGAGAAAATTTTGAGTGGATTGATAATATTAAAGCCGTAAAAAGCAAAGAGTTGATTGAAAAATTAGATAATCAAGTTATAAACAATATTATATCTCACTCTCTGGAAAATATATGTCTTGCTGTTCCAGAAGTTATAAATTGGGAACAAGTAAAATGCTTTAAATATTCTGGAAGCAGAGAAGAGTACCATGATATAGACATATATGATTTTTTAGCATCTTGTGAAAACTTAGAAAATTTGTCTATGAGCAAATTAAAAAACAAATCTATAAAAGCAATCTCCGCGGAAAATGAAAATCAAGTTTTGTATAATTGGTCGGCACAAAAATGTTTAATTGCTGAAATTGAATATGAAGATAATTCGTATTGTTTAAATAATAGTAAATGGTATCAAATTGATCATTCATTTGAAACCCAAATAAAAGATGAATATTTAACTATACCTATTTATGAAACAGAACTACTAAAATATAAATCTAATGGAAGTGAAACATATACGGAGAATGAATACAACGAAGAACTTGCAGAAAGGCTTGGAGCTGCATTGATTCATAAAATCGGAGAAATTCCGTTTGGAGGAGGAAAAGGAAATAAAATAGAAGTTTGTGATATACTCACAAAAAACAAAGACTTAATGCACATAAAAAAATCTGGTGGTTCTTCTTTACTAAGCCACTTATTCAATCAAGCCACTGTTTCAGGTGAAGCATTGTTAGACGCAGAATTTAGAAGAAGATACAATACGAAACTCCAAGAAAAAGGACTTGACTCATATATAGATAATGATTTTAAATCAAATAACTATACCATAGTTTTGGGCATTATTAGTAAAGGAAAGGAACCTAGACCCAATATCCCATTTTTTAGTAAGGTTGCTATTAGATACGCAACAAAAACGTTATCTAATTTAGGTTATAATGTTGCAATTAGAAATATTCATGATGAAGAATCAAATTAATCAACTAAAATCAGGTTTGAAAAACCAAACAGTACCTAGAAGGTATAATGTGTTGTTTCTAAATGGCATTCTGTCCCTACTCACGCGAGTTTTAAGGAGATTTGAAGTCTTTATTGTGGAATTTATGACCAATACACATAAACGCACCTGCAAATTCGCGTCAGCTACCTCTCAACGGATATTTTGTTATAGTAACAGGATAAAGATTTCAATGAGATTAAGATTTCAAGCTTTTTGTAATTTCCCACATTAATGCCGGTATTTTGCCATAATATTGCCATAAAGTTAGATTAAATTTCGTTAGCCTAGTTTTCCCTCCGGCATAAATTTTTGTTTTAAAAACAAGTCGTAATTGCCGTAGTTCTATTTTGAAATAGTTTGTTTTTAGACTTTAAAAGAGATAAATAAGTTAAATTTTCAAAGAAAACTAACGGAAAATTATTTTGGTTAGAAATGTTAAAACGTACTTGTTTTGGCTAATCGAGAGAAATTATCAGCGTGGGCATAAAAGAAACACCACACCCAGCACCACACTCCACATAGCAATAGAGGTGGTGGAATGTGGGTGGGATTTGTTTAAAATCCAATTGAGTTTTTGAGTTCGGAAGATTTTTTAACCTTAACTTCTTCAGAGAGCATTTTTGTTATTTCGTCAATTTCTGTGGTTCCCAAGAAATCTACTTTCTTTTTTACGGTTGCAAAATCTCCGGAAGTTAGACCTTTTAGTTGTAAGTTAGAATCTTTAATTCCGAAAAAGTAGTCCATAGCGATGTTTACTTGTTTTTGAGTTAAAAAGTCAAATCTAATCTTAAAGGTAAATCTTCTCAAGCTTGCTTCATCTAAGGTATCAAGTAAGTTAGTTGTGCAAATGAACGGGTACTCAGCAGCTTCCATTTGAGTTAGCATTTCATTAACTTGAGCAACTTCCCAACTTCTTACGGCATTATTTCTATCTTGCAAGAAAGTATCAGCTTCGTCAAAGATTAGCATAGCTTTTTTAGATTTTGCCTCACTAAAAGCTGCTGCAATATTCTGTTCGGTTTCACCAACATACGGAGAAATTAAATCACTTGCACGTTTTAGCAAAACTTCTATTCCAAGTTGTTCGGCTAAGTATCTTGCATAAGAACTTTTTGACGTTCCGGGTTCTCCATAAAGACACATTGAAAAGTTGAGTTTGTTTGAAGATTTAATCTTTTCCGTCAGTGCGTTAATATCCATATTGGCATTGATTAAATCAACATTGTAATCGCCCATACTCTTTTTAGGCTCTTGTTTCACAACCTTTTTCTTATCCACAACTTTAGCAACATTTTCAATAAGTTCCTCAAAATCATCAACAGAACCATTAATCATTTTTGTTGTTTTTACAGCATTATTGATTAATGCCGGTGGAATATCATAATTCTTGTTTAACTCTTCAACTTTTTCTTTAGAAACAGTTAGTTCATTCTTTTTTAGCACCCTATTCCAAATATTCAATCTTGAATCTTCTGAAAGTTTTTCAAACTCAATACAATAAGTCATTCTTCTCAAAAATGCCGGATCAACGTCATAAATATTATTTGTTGTCCAAATTACGGGAACAGGAGTTGTTTCAATAATCTTGTTCAAATAACCTTTTGAAGCTGTACCATCAGAACCAAATCCACGATTTAAGACATCTTCTGCTTCATCGAAAAGAATACAAGCATTACCAATTCGAGATAGAATTTGTTGTTTTGCATACAAATCAGCTAATCTCTCGGTTCTTTTCGCTTCTTCACCATAAGAATCCTCTGTTTTGACTGCGTAAAGTGGAACATTAGAAACATTAGCAATAAGTCTTGAAAACTCACTTTTACCTGTTCCAACGTGCCCATGCAAAAGTATATTCACACCTTTTGCATTTGTTTTAACAGCAGATTTAAGAATTTTTAAAACTTTTTTTTGTTTGTCCTTTATATGAGAAAAATCGTTTAATGTAAGAGTAGATTTTTCTGGTTCCCCTAAAAGTGTAGCGGTTATTTTTTCAACCGTATTACAATTCGGAGAATCAAAGATTTTCAACATATTTGAATTAATTGAAACATTATTTCGTTTAGGGATTAGATTTTTAAAATAAAGGCTGTCCAGCAATCTGTCTTTCTCTCCGTATCTAATTCCGAGATAAAATCTACAAAAATTATCTATCCCGTAACCATATAAACAACTGTCAAATTGTGTAAAAACTTTGTTCAATTCTTTAACAAGAGCATATGTAAAAATAGCCATTTCTTTGTCGTTCATATTAAAGATTTTCTGAATTAAACAAAGACGTTTTTCAACCGGAGTTTGGATTGGTTTAATCTCTGCTTTAAGTTTCTTGATTACAACTTTCAAATCTTTTACAAAAGCTTTCTTTTCCTTGATTGTTTCGATTTCCAAACAGCCATCGGAATCAAAGTTAAAATTACTTTTCTTAACCCTGAATTTTTCCAAGAAAGAATCAAAGAAACTGTCGAAGTTGTAGGAATTGTAATCAATCTGACAGCATAGCTTGTCCAAATAGTCCAATAATAAACGTTTTTCAAAATCATTCATAACAAATTACCTCTATTGCATCTACAGATTAACGCATCTGGGAAATATGTCAGGGCCTATGGAGGAATTTTGTTACATTGCGACGCAATTTTTCTAGTTCCTTTATTCCTATACATTTGTACTTCAAATGTATTTTTTAATTAAAACAAAGGGGAACAGTAGAAAAAAGGAGAAGATATGGCAACCGTAGAACCTATAAGGAATAAAGAAGATATTGTAAAAGTTGAAAAAGTCTTAGCAGAAATGGGACAGCGAGAATTACTTTTATTTACTATCGGAACAAATTGTGGATTAAGGATTTCAGATATATTGAGGTTAAATGTCGAGAATGTTAGGAACAAAACGCACATACAAATAACTGAACAGAAGACAGGAAAGTTTAAAAAGTTTCCGATTAATTCAAAGTTACAACCGATGTTAAAAGAGTTTATTAAAGGTAGAAATGGGAAAGAACCACTATTTTTATCTCACTGGGGACGGAGATTAGATAGAGTTACTGCATATTATTTAATAAGAAATGCTTGTAAAAAAGCTGGCTTACAAGAGAAAATTGGCACACATTCTATGAGAAAAACTTTTGGTTATCACCATTACCAGAAGTTCAAGGATGTTGTGCTTTTACAGAAAATCTTTAATCATTCAACTCCGACAGTTACTCTTAGATATATTGGAATAGAGCAAGATGAAATCGATTATTCATACAGTAACTTCATCCTCTAATCCTTGATATACTGGGGTTCCCTTTACATTTTAATCGTCTTACATTTTCTATAAATTGTAAAGCATTTTAGCCGAAATCTAACTTATGACTATGGTACCACAAATAAAATTAAATTAAATAATGATTAAAAAATGTAAAGGATTGTTCGTTTTACTTAGATTTATATACCTAAAACTATTGATTTTATTGAGTTTTAAAAATCGTCTTACATTATATAGATATTGTAAAACGATTTAGCTAAAAGGTGGTCAATGTAAGTAAATGTGTTCTAAGTAATAAATACTACACCATTATCTAGGAGATAATAATGCCAAAACCTATAATAAACTCTAATTTTAATCAAGAAACTAATTTTGCAAATAGTCTTTCAATATCACCCAAAACAACGTTTGAAAGTCCTGAACTAGCTTTTAGACGGAAACGAAGTCAAGAATACATTAATACTCTTAAAGGGTTTGACATTCTAGGGCACAATATTACGCAAGATAAAATTAATTCAATAATAAATGCAATTAAGATGGAGCTTCCGGAATTATCTGTGAATGATTTACCAATCGGAATTGTTGCTAAATGTTATCTTGGGGAACCTTATGAGGTACATACCCTTTCACTTATTGGCGGAATGATTATTGAACATTATAAGCAAGGACAAGCTTTACCTGAAGATTTAGAAAAGGCTAGAACACTTGCGAACAATGAGAATTACGCATTTATTGAAGTTTATAAAACAAAACTAATTGCAATAAAAGAAGATGGAACAGCATCTATTATTAATGATAAAAATTAGGAGGCAAAATGAATAATGACGAATTGGCAATGGAAGTCAGAAGACTTGTTAATAACAATAATAGTAATATAAATGATAAACTATCTTCGATTAAAAATGAAGTAGGAGCTTTAGCAGGATTTGTCGAAGCAGAAATTCAAAAAGTAAATTCTAATATTGTTGACCTAAAATCAGATGTTTCTTCTATGCACTCTGATATTTACCATTTACAAGATGATGTGACAAGTTTTAAAAATAGGTTTGAAGAATTTGTTAAAGATATAGAAAAGAAAAACAATATCACTCATGCTCAAGGTCGAATAATAATTCTAAATCAAGAAATAGAAAAAGAATTTGGATTGTATGAAAAGGCAAGAAAATACTTGTTGGGTATATTGCAAACAGTTGATACCGGTCTTGTTAGTAAGCAAGCAATTACTAATGCTACAGAAGATCTAATGATAGGAACACCAAGATATTGGTTGACTCCGTCATTAATTGCATTAGCTGCTTGGATTAACAATGACAAAGCACTTGCAGAAAAAGCTTTAAATGAAGGATTAACTCGTAACCAATTAAAAACAATACTAATCTTTACTTTAATCAGTAATAGACTTAAACGCAGAGATGCAAGTTTTATGTGGTTAAGTAAATATTTTGAACAACAAAATCCATTAGAAATGCCACAAGAAACTTTGATTTTAGTTAATGCTTATACTGATGGTGTATTTGGCCCAGATTCACAAGGGGAATGTATGGTTCAGCTTACAGGTTGGTTAGATTATCTTGCAAAACAACCGGAAATTGTTAAGGAATTAGAAGAAAACTGGATTGATAGAATTGGAATATTACCGATTTCAAAAGAAGAAGATACTATTGAATATAAATACTTACCTAAGTACAGTAAAGATTACTCAGCAATAATCAACCTCCTTGAAAAAGCACAAAGAAATAAATCTTTTTACACTTACTTAGAAAATATTTTTAATGCTCAAAAAGAGAATAAAGATTATGTTACACAACTAGATGACATTCTTTACAAGCTAGTAAAAGAATACGATGAAGATGAATATGAGTTAAGAAAAGAACATAAAATGTGTGAACTTATAATCAAGCACGAGGGCGACAAAGAACTGGCAGAACAAGAATTTGGAACTAATGTTGTTAGATTATTTGAAGACAAAGTAACCTTTTTCGATATTCTTACTAATGCAACCGTACAAGAAAATTCTTCTCCATCAATGAAAAAATTAGCAGTTATGTTAATGCGTGAATGGATAATAAATGCTTATAACGATTATATTGTACAGTATCGAAACACTTATCCGTCTGTAATAAATATAGAAATAGATAAATGGAAATGTTCAACTAAAGATGGTTCTGATTCAGAAGAACTTGGAGAATCTTACAAAGATTATTTAAAAGTCCGCTTAGATAGATTATTAAAAGAGCAACATGTTTCTTACATGGGAATTGGAGTATTAATCGGTTGTATTATATGGCTATTTGCAAGTAATGGTAATGGTGTAGCAATATTTGGAGCAGTCGCATGTGCTCTATTTGTAGTTTTTAGTGTTATCAATAGCCAAACCAATAGAAATCAACTTAAAAAGCAATTTGAAAGAGATTGTCAAAATGGCAGTTCTATTATAAATGCTTGTTGTGCTGAATTTGTAGATTGGCAAAATGCTTATAAAAAAGCTGATAAAGTTTTATCAGAAATTGAAGATATAGTTGGCACGACGGATCCTGATATTGCGTCGGCAAGAACATCACT
>CAKUQA010000052.1 GCA_934675225.1 uncultured Candidatus Melainabacteria bacterium
GTTTGTTCCATCTGCTCGCTATCCGGACTCGTTGCACTCCGTCCGTACGCAAATTCGCTCTCCCACAAGGGGCGAGGAGGATATAAAAGTGTTGGAAGTATGAAAGAAAAGAACTTATCTGATAAGGTCTTTTCACTTCTCACTTTTCACTAAAGTCTTGTATGGCGTTGGTACCTACTCAGCCAATCTTAAACAATTAATAAGCTGGATTGTTTTGCATTCGCTCACAATGACTGTAACAATTATATTCTCGCCCCTTGGGGGAGGAAAGAAATCTCTTATCGTTTTGTTGCGTTCCCTAAAAAATACAAAACTTGCATATTTACGTATATTCGACTATAATCTTTGCAGTGTAGAAGTTTATGAGGTGATAAATGAAAGGTATTGTTTTAGCCGGAGGAGCAGGGACAAGATTACATCCAAGTACAATTGCAGTTTCTAAGCAATTGTTGCCAATTTATGATAAACCTATGATTTATCATCCTATTTCGGTTCTTATGCTTGCAGGAATTAAAGATATATTAATTATTTCTACACCGATTGATTTACCGAATTTTAAAAGGCTTCTTGGTGATGGAAGTCAATTTGGTGTGAAATTCTCTTATAAAGAACAACCATCTCCTGACGGTTTGGCTCAAGCATTTGTTTTGGGGGAAGAATTTATAGATGGTGATGATGCAACGCTTGTTTTGGGGGATAATATTTTTTACGGCGGTGGTTTTTCAGGTGAATTGAAATCGGTTGTTGAAAAAATAAAACTTAATGGTGGTGCAACAGTTTTCGGATATCCTGTTAAAGATCCTCAAAGGTTTGGAGTCGTTGATTTTGATGAAAATGGGAAGGCGATTTCGTTAGAGGAAAAACCTCAAAATCCGAGGTCTAATTATGCTGTTACGGGGCTTTATTTTTATGATAAAAATGTTGTTGAATATGCAAAAAGTTTAACTCCGTCTGCTCGTGGAGAATTGGAAATTACAGATTTAAATAATATTTACTTGGAAAAAGGAAATCTTAATGTAGAGCTTTTGGGGCGCGGCTTTGCATGGCTCGATACCGGAACTCACCATTCGTTGCTTCAAGCTAGTCAATTTGTGAAAACTATTGAGGATAATCAAGGGATAAAAATTGCCTGTTTGGAAGAAATTGCTTTTAGAATGGGTTTTGTGACAAAAGAAGAATTGTTAAAAACAATTGATAAATACAAGAATAATGAGTATTTTGCATACGTACGAGATATTTTGACTAAGTAAAATTTTCTTCTTAACAAATTGTCATTGTGTCCTTTTTATTTTATAATTAGAACAAATTTATTAAAAGGGATATGGAGGATTGGCATGAATTTGGAACATATAAAAAAAGTTGATAAACTTGTTGCAGAGCAAATAGAAAAAGAATTTGAAAGACAACAGAACACTATAGAACTTATTGCAAGTGAAAACATTACGTCAGAAGCTGTAATGGAAGCTTGCGGAAGTGTTTTAACTAACAAATATGCAGAAGGTAAACCTTATAAACGCTTTTATAACGGATGTGAGCATGTAGATGTAATTGAGGAAATTGCACAAAAAAGAGCATGCGAACTTTTCCACATGGATCATTCTAATGTTCAACCTCATAGCGGAGCTCAAGCAAATATGGCTGTTTTTATGGCAGTGCTAAAACCTGGGGATAAAGTTTTAGGTATGGATTTGTCTAATGGTGGACATCTTTCGCATGGTTCACCTGTGAACTTTTCAGGATTATACTTTGATGTAAAAAGTTATGGTGTAGATGAAGATGGTAATATTGATTATGACAATGTTCGTCAAATGGCGCTTGAGCATAAACCAAAATTAATTATTTGTGGGGCAAGTAATTATTCCAAAATTATTGACTTTAAAAAGTTTAGAGAAATTGCCGATGAGGTTGGCGCTTATTTGTTGGCTGATATTGCTCATATTGCAGGTTTAGTTGCAGCAGGTTTGCATCCGTCACCTGCAGGGCATGCTCATTTTGTGACGACAACAACTCACAAATCTTTGAGAGGTCCGAGAGGCGGAATTACAATGTGTGATGAAGAATTCGCTCAAATTATTGATAAGGCAATCTTCCCCGGCATGCAAGGCGGCCCTTTAGAACACATTATTGCAGGGAAAGCTGTTGCATTATTGGAAGCATCAAGGCCGGAATTTAAAACTTATGCAGAACAAATATTGAAGAACGCTAAAGCTTTGGCGCAAGGTTTGATTGATGAAGAGATGGATATAGTTGGCGGAATGACTGAAAACCATCTTATGACATTAGATTTGCGCAAGACCGGTAAAACAGGTAAGGATATGGCAAATGTTTTAGAACGCGTTGGAATTACTGCAAATAAGAATACAGTTCCGAATGATCCGCAAAGTCCTTTCGTTACAAGTGGTATAAGACTTGGCGTTCCGGCTGTGACTACAAGAGGTTTTAAGGAAGAAGATATGATAGAAGTTGCAAAAATTATTGCATCTGCAGTATTTTCGTCAGATAATGAACAAGGATTACAAAACCTAAGAGAACGTTCTTTGAAACTTTGTAAAAAATATCCGATATACAAGTAGTGAATAGTAAAACGTTCGATTATCACTCACTAAAAAGGAATTAATCATGCTAATAAAATTAACACATGCACATATATTAGGAACAGTAATTGCATACTTGATAGGAGTTTGCTTGGTTCCAATGGTAATCAGTTTTTCTAAAAAAGAGGGTTTGGTTGATATGCCAAATGCAAGAAAAATTCATACCAAGCCAATATCTAGAATTGGTGGTGTTGCAATTTGGACAAGTACGATGTTGACTTTTTTGTGTCTTGTGTTTATGAGCTATTATCCGTCAGGAAACCTTTTATCAGGAATTTTGTTGGGCGGTTCATTGATGTTTCTACTTGGACTTGTTGATGATATTTATAATTTAGATGCAAAATTCAAACTGTTTTTACAGGTATCAATTGCAACTTTAGTGTATCTGTTGGGAGTTCAGATTAATAATGTTCCTTTTATTGGCGACATTGGTATTTTCTCTTATCCCATAACTATGTTGTGGATTGTTGGAATTTCAAATGCATTAAACTTTATTGATGGAGTAGATGGGCTTGCCGGTTCTGTTGTAACGGTTAATGCTGTTACCCTTGCAATTATTGCAGTTGCTATGACTCCACCAAGTCCTATAAGTGCATTAATTGGTTTTATTCTTGCAGGTTCTATGCTTGCGTTTTTGACTTACAATTTTAATCCTGCCAGAATTTTTATGGGCGATAGTGGAGCGCTGTTTTCAGGGTTTTTACTCGCAACAATATCCATTACAGGAGTTATGAAGGCCGCAACATTGGCAATTTTGTTGCCGTTTATTGTATTGGCTGTTCCTATTATGGATATTACATTTTCATCTTTGAGAAGGATAGCTAAAGGGAAATCCCCATTTGTTGCTGATGCAGAGCATATTCACCATAAATTGCTTCATGCAGGTTTTTCTCAAAAGAAAACTGTTATGATTTTGACTTCTGTTGCAATTGTGGCAGGTGCTATAGCTTCGTTATTTATGGGTTCTGCAACAATTAAACATTATTCTATATGTATTGTTGTTGTTGTTTTAATAATGTTACTTTTAAATTTTATTAAAGTCTTGACAAAAAAGTAATTATGAGTTATAATCCGAATGGATTTAATTACTCAGTTTTGAGCCATGTCGTTTTCACGAGGTAGAAGTTCAGAATATTTAAGTGTAAATCTACTGAATATCTTTCAAGTTAAGTTCTTTGAAACTTAACGGTTGGATTGTATTGTGTAAGTTAAGTAAAGGTTTATTAGCTATGACAGTAAGTGCAGTAGGACAAACGGAAAATAATTCTAAATTGTTTACTATCATTCAGACAACAGCCGCAGGTAGTGTTGCAGGATATGCTTCCAAGTATATTCTTCCGGTTACAAAACAAGAAAACACAATCAATAAGCGCGTGATGCTTAATTATTGTAGAAAAATCACTAACAAAGCTAAGGTAGCAGATTTTAATTCTCTTGGAGACAAAAAATCATTAGCTCAAGATGCTTTTATTAAAATGGCAGAGAATAAAGAAAATGATGCTTTTTCTTATTCTTCTATTAAAGGTAAAGTAAAAGCTCTTGGTGGCGAAGATTCTATTGCCGGAAAAGAGTTTAGAAGTATTATCAGAGAGGTAAACTCTGTTTCAAACAGCTTGACACGACAGTTTTCAAAGGCATATCATTTTATGCTAAAAGATATCAGACCGGCAGCTCCATTTGTTGTTACCGGAGCAGGCATTGGTTTCTTTGCAGGTTTTGCTCATAATGTTTTTAAAACAGACATTAGTGCATAAGTTTAATTTTTTATATTTTTTCACCAAAAATATAAGGTCGGATAAAATCTATCCGGCTATTTTTCTATGAAAACGCTATGGATTTATATTATAAAATTAATTTAAAACTTAATGTTTCGACGATGGTTTGAATGTTTATATTCAAACGACTTTCTTGTTTTGCCTTTTCAATAGCTTTTAGGTCAGAGATTAATTTTACTTTTAAAGCTAAATTATCAATATTGGCTTTCAAAAGAGAGTCTATATAATTCTGCATTTGTGTAAAAACTTCTATTGGGTCAACCATTTTAGCTAAATCTAAAATTTTGTCATTAAAATCCAATACTTCGCTTCTTTCAAGTTCCAAATAGTTATCCATAATGTCTTTTACAAGAGAAAAGTCTCTGCTTTCATCCTGCATTGATGGAACGTAAAAACACTGTGCACGAGAAACAACTGTTGTAATAACATCAGATTTATCTTTTGTTAAAAAGAAGAATGTTGTGTTTGAAGGTGGTTCTTCAAAAGTTTTTAAAAGTGCATTTGCGGCATCTGCCTGAAAATTAAATTGGTTAAGTCCTGTAATGTTGCCTTCTTTATCTTTATCGCAAAAAATTAGAACTCTATGATAATCAGATGTTACGAGTAAGTCATTTTTAATCATTCTTGCTTGATCAATAGAAATAACTGTTTTTGAATTATCATTTGACGGTTTGTTATCTACTTTAGAAATTGTTAAAATTGCAGGATGGTTATTCTCTCTAATCCATTTGCAATTTAAGCATTGGCAATTCTGAGTATTATCTCCTGTACAATTCAACATTCTTGCAATTTCCAACGCTAAGTCATATTGTGCTTGAGTATCAGAACCGTAAAAAAGTATACAATGCGCAATATTTTTTCCTGTTGAGTTTATGCCGTTGTTAAAATATTTCATTAAAAATGGATATTTGGATGAAATTTCTGTGTTCAAAATCTACTCCCTATCTAAATAATGCATTTTCGACTTCTTTTTCTACGTCAGGTGCAAGTCCTGCTTTTATTCGATACTCTGCTTCTGTCAAATTTTCTTTTAATTTAACTAAGTCTTTAAGATTGTTTTTTTTGAGTTTTTGTAAAGTGAGTTTCACAACATACTCATGCATTCCGGTCATTCTTGAAAGCTCAACAGGAGTTGAATTTTGGGCTTTTGCCTTTAGTATAATCCAACGGCGCAACATTGTTTGTAGTGTTGATAAAATCTCTAAAGGATAACGAGTATCAAGTAATTTTCTATATTCCAAAAGAGCTTTATCCTTTTCATTTTCCATTAGAAAATCCGAAAAAGCAAACAAATCTTCATTAGAGATACAAATTTCACGTACCATATCCACAGTAACAGTATCTTTCGGGTATGCAAAGAGTTTAAGTTTATCTAATTCGCCGTCAATTTGTCTTAAATTATTTCCAATTTGGGAGATTATTGCAGTAAGAGAGTCTTTACCAAATTTTATTCCTTTGTTTTTACCTTGTTTTATAATCCAATTTTCAAGCTCGGCAGTTTTGTATGTCGGGATTAGAGGGCACTCTTTGGTATTGTATTTTTTTAAAATTTTAAACAGCTTTTTCCTTGCATCAATCTTTTTTCCTTCATTTCGAGGAAGTTGTGCAACAAAGGCAATATCCAAATTTTCATTGTTACATTCAAGAGCTTCTTCAATGGCTTTTAATTCTTTGTCATCATAGGTTTTTGAAAAATAATCAAGGCAATTTATTACAATAAGCATTTTCCCAAACATCATTGGTTGAGAACGAAGTATAGAAATTAAATCAGGAAATTTTGGGCAGTCATAAGTTTTGAAAGACATTTCCAAAAAGTTTTTATCCAAACCTTTTTTCAATTTTTCAATTTCTTGTTCTATATTATAATCTTCTTCACCATAGAAAAAATATATTGCCATAATTCTCCAATTAAAAAAGGTTATGTCCTCCTTTTTCAGAGGACATTGACCTTTTTAATTTTTAGCTTTCAATTAATAAACTTGCCCCAATTACGCCTGCAGTATTTCCGAGTTCAGCCGGAACAATATCTACTGCTGAACCTGCAATTTTCATAGCACGTTTTTTAAGAGTTTCTTTTAATGGATTAATTAAGAAATCTCCGGCATCTGCAACACCACCGCCAACTATAATTTTTTCTGGATTAAGAAGGTTTACAACACTAGCCATTCCATATCCGATATATTCGCCCATAATTGTGAAAATTCTTTGAGCAACCGGATCTCCTGCATTTGCTGCTTTGCAAACGATATACGGAGTAATAGGTGCACCATTTGCGATTTCTCTAAATTTTGCTGATTTTCCACCTTTGATATAGTCTTCTGCCATAGCTACGATTGAAGGCCCTGACGCAAAAGCTTCCAAGCAACCTTCATCTCCGCAACCACAAAGAGGGCCACCGTGCATTCGAAGTTTTATGTGTCCGATTTCTCCTGCGGCATTTGAGGCTCCACGAACAAGTTTTCCGTTAATAATCAAACCTGAACCAATTCCTGTCCCAACAGTAATGCATATAAGGTTTTCGCAACCTTTTCCGGCACCATAGTTTAGTTCGCCTAATGCAGCGCATCTAACGTCATTATCTACACGAGTTGGGATATGGAATTCATCCTCGATAAGTTTTGCAATAGGAACTTCAACCCACCCCGGAATATTTGGGGCGTTTCTTACAATTCCTGCTTTATAATCAACTTGTCCCGGGAAGCCAAAACCGATACCTTCAATATCTTTTGTTTCCAATTTTGTTTCTTTCAACAAATCGTATATTGCCTGTTTAATGTTTTCAACAGTATATTCATAACCCATTTCTGCTCGAGTCGGAACTGAGTTTGAATATTTAATCTCCCCTTTATCATTAACAAGGGCTAATTTTACGTTTGTCCCACCAACATCAATACCAATTCTGTTTTTTACCATACTATTTTCTCCCTTTGACTGATAATCAAATTATAACACGAAAAATAAACGAATTAAAAATTCTCAACGTAAAAATTTAATCCAAAAATAAATCATAAAAATGATAAAATTGGAGCGGATATTTTTTTGTTAAATTTTCTAAAAATTCTACGTATTGTTTTTCTAATTTTTCAAGCTTTTCTTTTCTTGTTC
>CAKUQA010000053.1 GCA_934675225.1 uncultured Candidatus Melainabacteria bacterium
TGTATATGCATCTGCAAGAAATGCATAATTTTGAGCAGTTGCTTCTCCTTCTGCAATTCGTTTTTCAAGTAATTTTATTGCCTTGTTTGCACTAAAATAATTTAATATAATTTCTGCATCTTTATAGAAAATTGTAATATTATCGTACATTAACTAACCTCTGTAAGATATATCGGTATGTAAATTATTTTTCTTTAAGTTTTTTTACATACCTTTACATAGCGTAGATATATTTCATATTTCTTTGTAATTGTTGATATTGTTTTTTTATAGTGTAATATCGGATTATGTCGATTATAAAAGTAGCTATTAACAAAGTTTATACAAAATGTATACCGGAAGATGTCAGATTTTCCGAAGAACGGTTGAAAAATTCAATTGCTGCCGGTTGGAATATTGGGAAAAGATGCTCTCAAATTAATAATAAAGGATTGGTAAAGGATATGTATACAAGAGGAAATTCCATTGTTAGAAATGTTCGTTCTCATACAACAAAAGAAGATTTACCCGCAATTGGCTTGGTTGCAGGTACCGTTTTCCCTTTTCCGGCAACTTTTTTAATCGGTTATTTGTTAGGGCGCGTAGCTTTGTGTTCGTTGAAATTCTGTAAAAACTTAAAGCATTAAATCTTGAAAACTTTTTCAGCATTTTGAGTTGTAATTGAGTCGATTTCTTCAAAAGAGAGCTTGCGTAAGTTTGCAATTTCTTCGGCAACATATTTTACGTAAGCCGGTTGATTGGTTTTCCCTCTGAATGGAACAGGAGTAAGGTATGGTGCATCTGTTTCCAATAAAAGTTTTTCAAGAGGAACTTCTTTGGCAACTTCTTTCATTTTTATAGCTTTTTTGAATGTAACAACTCCGCCTACTGCGATAAACCAACCTTGTTTTACACATTCTCTCATAAATTCGACACTGCCTGAAAAACAATGCATTATTACCGTAGAGCTTTTATTGTATTTTGTTAATATGTCAAATGTATCTTTATGTGCCTCTCTATCGTGTATAGAAATTGGAAGATTGAGTTCATTGGCTAATTTTACTTGTTTTATAAATACTTCTTTCTGTAGTTCATTAAAACTTTTATCCCAATAATAATCTAATCCTATTTCTCCAATTCCGACTATTTTTGGGGATCTTGCATATTCTTTTATTTTTTCAATTAAATCATCATTCCAGTCTTTAACTTCAGATGGATGTACTCCTAAAAGCCCGTATACATTTCTGTATCTTTCGGAAAGTTCTGCAACAATTGGTATATCTGACGGGTAAGCAGCCGGAACTATTAGCTTTTCAACTCCGTTAGCTTTTGCGTTATTTAAAATTTCTTCAATAGAAAAATCTTCTATACAATTAATATGTGTGTGTGTATCTATCATATAATAATTTTATACTTAATATAATTAGAAGTAAATGTTTTATGTGGTATAATTGGCATGTTATGGATGAGAAAGATTTAAAAATATCGATTGCGCACCTTTACCCAAAACTCCTAAATTTGTACGGAGATATGGGCAACATTATAACTTTAAAAAAACGTTGTGAATGGCGCGGAATTTCTGTGGAAATTGAAAATATTGATATTGGTACTCCGATAAAAGAACATGATTTTTATTTTATTGGAGGTGGACAAGATAAACAACAATATGATGTTGCCGGTGAATTATATAAGAATAAAGAGTTTTTAACACAAGAGCGTGATAATGGAGCTGTTTTTTTAGGTATTTGCGGTGGATATCAATTATTTGGACATTATTACCAACCGTTTGAGGGTGATAATTTGTTAGGCATAAGTTTAATGGATGCTTATACTGTTGCCGGTAAAAAAAGATTTATCGGAAATGTTACTGTAGAAACAAGCTTTCTTAATCCTTCTACTTTGGTTGGTTTTGAAAATCATAGTGGTTTAACTTATTTGCAAGGAGAAACTATTCCTTTAGGCAAAGTTGTTGTTGGAAACGGGAATAACGGTGAGGACAAAACTGCCGGAGGTAGGTACAAAAACGTTTTTGGAACTTATTTACACGGTTCATTATTGCCAAAAAATCCACATTTTGCGGATTATTTAATAGAATTAGCTTTAGAAAAAAGATATGGTGAAAAAATTAAGCTTTCAAAACTTGATGACAGTATTGAAAATTTAACACATAATTCTTTAGTGGGGAAAGCTTATTAATGAAGAAATTGATAGTTTTGTATAATAAATGGTGCGGTATTTCTGACAAAATTCGTTTTTTGTTAGTTGGTGGGTTTAATGCTGCATTTTCTTATGTTATTTTTGCAATAGCATTGTATTTTATAGGAAATGAACATTATCAATTGTGTGTTGCTTTGCAGTGGATAATTTCTTCAGTATTTTCCTTTTTCAATCAAAAAGTGTTTGTGTTCTGTACAAAAGGGCATTGGGTAAAAGAATATCTAAAATGTTGTACTACTTGGGTTGTTAGTTATGCTTGTAATGCTTTAATTTTAGAGTTGATTGTTCGATATATTTCTAAAAATATTTATTTAAGTCAACTTGTTTCTATATTCTTATCTTCAATTGTAACTTATGTATTGTTTAAATATTTTGCGTTTAAACATAAAAAAGCAGAGTGTAAAAACTAAATTAAATCTTTGCTAAAATAACCCGTAAAGAATTTGAGTTGGTGAAGGGCGTTTTGAATAGACAATTTAATTTCTCTATTTTCTTTATGGTCAAATAATGTTATTTTATTTTTTTTAATACTAACGTTTTTTACGGTGTAACAGTGCCAAGATGGTAAACCGCCCCAAAAATTAATCCCTGTGCCTGCCACAAATATTGCTCCATCGTCTTTTTCAATTTCGTTTAAAAGTTTCATAGCTTTTTTTTGTTTCTCAAACAGTGACATTATTATACCACCTTCGTTTAATGTTAGCGGCTTTTTACCCGTAAACATATTCAGAAACCGAGAAGGTTTATTGTATTCAAAATCTTGTTGGTGTGCCATTAAACGATATATAAATGGCTTTTTAAAAGGGTGTTTTTGCAATAGTCTGTTCATTGCTAATTCAACAGCTTTTATTATTTGTGGAGTCGTTTCACCCAATTTATTTTTTTCTCCTTTTGGAGATTTGCATAGCATCATATTATTAATTGCCTGTTTTGTAACAGTATAACTTTCTTGTCTCCCATAAACATTTTCAAATTTAATACTAAAAAACTTATCATTATGAGAGATATTATTTTCTAAAATTTTTCTTCCTTTAATATTTCTGCTCAAAGCCCCTAAAGATGCTACTAAATAACAGTCATGAAATACTTGTTGTGCATTTTGAATTGGGATAATGTGATGTGATGATATAGGATACATTCGCATATTTATATTTCCTAGGCAATAATAATTAAAAAAAGGGTTAAATATACAATTTACTTAACCCTTTTTACTTTTTACTTTTTATTTTATATTTTTTACAATTTCTATCAAGTGTTCAACTGCAGTTTCAGGGGAAACTTTTTCTACATTTTCGGTTTCTCTTACTTTGTATTCTACAAGTCCTTCATTTATAGTTTTGCCAACAGTGACTCTGTATGGAAATCCTATAAGGTCTGCGTCTTTAAATTTTACTCCTGCACGTTCATCTCTATCATCAAGAACGACTTCTACTCCGGAAGCTATTAATTTTTCGTACATTTCGTTTGCAACTTTCATCTGAAGTTCGTCTTTAATATTTACAGGAACAATAACTACATGATATGGAGCAATTGCAATCGGCCATTTAATACCATGTTCATCATGGTGGGCTTCAACAGCAGCGGCTGCAGTTCTGGTAACACCAATTCCGTAACAACCCATTACATAAGGATGTGTTTTTCCGTTGATATCTGTGTAAACAGCATTCATTGGTTTTGAATATTTTGTTCCTAATTTAAAGATATTACCAACTTCAATCCCTTTAGTGATTTGTAGTGGTTTGCCGCATTGAGGACAGAATTCTCCTCTTTCTACTAATCTGATATCAGAATATTTAATTTCTCCAATTTCTAAATCAGACAAATTTGCCCCAACTTGGTGCTTGTCAGTTTCATTAATTCCAACAACGAAATTTTTCATATTACGCACTGTTTCATCAGCTACAATTGTGACATCATTAATTCCTTTAGGTCCGATAAAACCTGCAACTGCATTGAAATTGTGTTGTTGCATAAGTTCCTCAATTTCAGCTGCTGATGCAATTCTTATATCTATTCCTCCGACAGCATTCATTAATTTTGTTTCTTCTACGGTCTTGTCTGCTCTAATTAATGCTATAACCGGTTTTTTATCAACTATATAAACAAGAGATTTTAGAATTAATGAACTGGGGATATTTAAGAATTTGCTTAGTTCTTCAATAGAATGAGTGTTAGGAGTATCAATTACTTTTGTTTCAGAAAAATAATCTTTTCCATCTGTTACCGCTTCCGGTAATTTTGAAATAGCGTGATTTGAGTTAGCAGAATAATCACAATCATTACAATAGAATACATCATTCTCACCGGCATCTGTATCTGTAATTACCATAAATTCGTGAGAAACGCTGCCCCCTATAGCTCCTGAGTCAGATTGAACCATTTTGGTTGCCAATCCGCATCTGTCAAAGATTTTTTTGTAAGCTTGAGCCATGTTCTTGTATTCTTTGTCTAGTCCGGCTTCATCTAAATCAAAACTGTAACCGTCTTTCATTATGAATTCTCTGCCTCTTAATAATCCGTAACGAGGTCTGATTTCATCTCTGAATTTCAATTGAATTTGGTAAAGGTTCATAGGTAATTGTTTGTATGATTTAAGAGCGTCTCTTGCTACAGAGGTTATTATTTCTTCGTGTGTTGGTCCGAGACACATTTCTCTGTCGTGTCTGTCTTGCATTCTAAGCAGTTCTTTTCCGTAAACTTCCCATCTGCCTGATTCTATCCATAGTTCTTTGGGTTGAACAAACGGCATTGAAAGTTCTTGAGCACCTGCGTTATCCATTTCTTCTCTAATAATATTTTCAATTTTCTTTAAAACTTTCCACATTAACGGAGTATAAGTGTAAACTCCTGGAGCTAGTTTCTTTATAAACCCTGCTCTACCAAGCATTTTATGAGAAATAACTTCTGCATCAGAAGGAAATTCTCTAAGGGTTTGTACAAACATTTTTGACATTTTCATAAGTTTTTTCCTCACATATCTTACTATGATTTTATTTTATCATGAAAAATATAATCTTGAAAATATTAATAAAATTGCTTAACTGCTTGATTTATGGTATTCTAATTTTATGATTGAACTCTTGATTTTATATGTTTTATTAAACCGAGATTTAACTATGTATGCAGTGCAAAAAAGAATTGATGAAAATTTTGCACCATTTACAAAACCGAGTTTTGGAGCATTAAAACCTGCTTTGCGCAGATTGGAAGAAAAAGAATGTTTGACTTATAGAAAAATGATGTCTGATGGTGGAAAATTATCTGTTTATTATCAGATTTCAAAAAAAGGCGTTTCTGAGCTGAAACGCTTGTTATTAGAAGATTTGAGCGATAATCCGTTGCAATTTCTGTCAAATGCAAGAGTGAAGTTATGTTGTGCAGATGCATTGAATTCTGAGGAATGTAAGAGGTTGTTTTTTTCTGTAAAATCTAGAGCGATGATGTTTAAAACAGCTTCTCAGAATGTTTTAAACGATGAATATAATCATATAAATTTTTATCAAAAAGTTGTGATTGATAATGCGATGTGTGAATTCTCGAATTTAATCACGTTAGTAGAAGGTTTGGAGAAGGATAATGCCCGCAATAGTTAGTTCGGTTGTAAAAGATTCTATTGCTGAAGAATTAGAAATTCAAGCAGGTGATGAAATTGTATCAATTGATGATTGCAAAATGCTTGATATGATTGATTATAATTTTTTGTGCAAATCGGATTTATTGACGTTGGAAGTCAAAAAAACAGATGGTGAAATTGAAGTTATCGAACTTGAAAAAGATTTTGATGAAGAACTTGGTATAGTTTTTGAAAGTGCTGTGTTTGACAGAGTAAAGCCTTGTCTTAATCATTGTATTTTTTGTTTTGTTGATCAACAGCCTAAAGGTTTAAGGGATACATTGTACATAAAGGATGATGATTACAGATTATCTTATCTTCAAGGAACTTATATAACTCTGACAAACTTAACCGGTAAAGATAGAGATAGAATTAAAAGAATGCATCTTGGCCCTTTTTACGTTTCTGTTCATACAACAAATCCCGAATTAAGAGTAAAAATGTTGAGAAATCCAAATGCAGGTAAAGCTTTGGAAAATTTACAATGGTTTAGAAAAAATAAAATTCCGTTTCATGCACAAATTGTTCTTTGTCCCGGGATAAATGACGGTAAAGAATTGGAAAGAACTCTAAATGATTTGGCTGAGTTGAAAAATACGGTTCTTTCGGTTGCAATTGTTCCTGTTGGAATTACACAGTTTAGAGAAGAAAGTTTAAAACAAGTTGATAAAAAGTGTGCGGAAGAAACTCTTGATATTGCATCAAAGTATAAGCGAGTTTGTTGTTCTGATGAGTTCTTTTTGCTTGCAGAGAGAGAGATTCCGCCTGCCAAATATTATGGTAATTATAATCAATTAGATGATGGGGTTGGTTCTTTGAGGATGCTTTTAGAAGATTTTAAATCAAGAGAATTGCCTAAAACTGTTAATAAAAAATTCAAAATTTCATTTGCAAGTGGCTTTGCTGCTCTCTACGCCATAGAAAGAATTGCGAAAAAATTAAATAAAATAAAAAATTTGACAGTAACGGTAAATCCTGTGAAATCTGATTATTGGGGGAAAGACATAACAGTTTCCGGTTTGATAACAACTGATGATTTAATTCGAACAGTAAAAGATTTAGATACTGATTTGGTTGTTATTCCGTCAGTTATGTTAAAACCGTATTCGGAAATGTTTCTTGATGGAAAAACTTTGACTTATGTAAAAGAACAAACCGGCAAGGAGTTTTTAGTAATTAAAGATATTTATTCTACCAAAGAATTGGTTGATTATATTTGGACTCTTTAATCTTTTTTATGAAGATTATTTGAACATTGGATTGTTTATATTTTCGTAAATATAATATGTTGGTTCCAAATGTTTGTATTTGTGATTTAGTATGCTACTACTGTTAATTTTTAGCTTTTCGGAGTAAGCATATCTAAATTGCTTATCATTCAAATAATCATTATTTATTTCACATGAAGAATAATATGGATATATATTGTCTGGTGTTGTATCAACAAAAACACCTTGAGGATCAAGATAGTAGCAACGATTTTTATTGTTTTTTCTAAAATGAATTTCGTTATCTGCACCCAAGTATATATTTGGTTTTCTTTTGTTGTATTGATTAATAATTGTACTTTCCTGATTATGGTTTTTGAAGATTATTACATTATAT
>CAKUQA010000054.1 GCA_934675225.1 uncultured Candidatus Melainabacteria bacterium
ATCAGGAGGAGAAGCTCAAAGAATTAAATTGGCTTCAGAATTGAATAAGCGTTCGACAGGAAAAACTTTATACTTATTAGATGAGCCGTCTGTTGGACTGCATTGGTATGACTTAGACAAATTGATTAAAATTCTACAGCAACTTGCAGACCAAGGGAATACTGTTCTTGTTATTGAGCATAATCTTGATTTTATTAAAATTGCTGATTATATTATTGATTTAGGACCGGAGGGCGGAGTAGGCGGAGGACAAGTAATTGCTTGCGGTACGCCAAAAGAAATTATAAAATGTAAAAAATCATATACAGGTCAGTATTTAAAACCAATGTTGACAAATAAGTAAAAGTAATTTATCCTCTTATAAAGAGGGCGGTTTTTTAATGAAAAGAAAGTTTTATTTACTTATATTTATGATTGGTTTGTTTTGTCAACCCGTTATGGCAAAAACAGTTGCAGTAGAGGCTATGAGTGATTTTTCTTCTGAAAATCCTCCTAAGACTATGCAAATAAAAGCATTAGAGGATGTTGCTTTGGATGAAAAAATAACTGTAAAAGCTGAAAGTGTTATGAGTGGTAAAGTTGTTGATGTTATTAGCCCTAAAAGATTGAAACGTAATGCAAGTTTCACATTTGTTCCATTAAATTATACAGATGTAAGTGGTAAAGTTGAAGAAATAAATAATTATTATCCTGCCAAATACACAACCAAAATTAATAAAGGGCAACTTGCAAAATCTGTAGGTTTAGGTGTTGGAAGTTTTTTTGTAAAGGGATTGTCTATTGGTTATAGTGCAATAGAAGGGGCTATAAAAAATGAAAAGGATAATCGTTTTAAATCAAGTGTAACCGAAGTTTATCAAGATTCGCCACTTTCTTATGTTGAAAAAGGAGAAGAACTTGTGATAGAAAAAGGTCAACTTTTTTTCCTTAATTTTAAAACAAAGGATGATGTAAACGAAGAAGATGCTCCTAATTATGAATATACAGAATTGCCATCAAGTAACAATGTAAAATAAGTTATATATGTCTTATATAACACTAATTGACGGATTTTTTGAATTATGTTATTATCCTGTTATAGCAATCGGAGATTACAAGAATGAAAAAAATATTATTTATTGTTGCATTACTTACTGGTCTTGCTGTTTCGCCTGTAGAAGCTAAGACAGCACCGGTTCAGGCGTTGCAGGATTTTTCTATCTCAAATCCTTCTCAAACTCTTTTGATTAAAATGCTTGCAAATGTTCAACTTAATAAAGATACAATGTTGCATGAAGGTTTTTTTGTTTTAGGACAAATTCAAAATGTTTCAAATTCATCATTTGTATTTATGCCAATAAAATACCAGAATTTTCATAATGAGGTATTCCAAATTAATGGAAATTATCCGGCTAAATTCATAGAAATGGTTGATACTGCAAGTAAACAACCTGCTCAAGGCATGATTTCAAAAGATTCAAAATTCTTAATGGATTTTGTAATTGCTGATGAAGCTCCTGACGATTCTATTGGTGCAAAGTATCAAGGAATGGGAACTCCTTCTAATGGTATTTCTGCAGTTGTTAATCAACAAGATTTAGTTTTATATGATGGAAGTATTCCAAAAACTATGAAAGATTTTCCTGGGATAAAATTAAATTCTTTTGATAATGGAAGCAATTTTAATATTCCAAGAAGGTTGATTATTGAAGCTACTCCAAAAGAAGTTAATATAAATGATTTAAAATATTAGTTGTATAAAGTTTATAACTAAGATAATAAAAGCGAAATAAAAGCACTATTTTATAAAATAGTGCTTTTATCATATTATATTTGTTAAGATTAAAGATTAACCTTTTACTTGACTCATAACTTCGTCAGCAAAGTTTTCTTGACGTTTTTCAAGCCCTTCACCTAACATATATCTAGTGAAAGCTTTGATTGTTAATTTCCCTTCAATCAATTGTCCAACAGTTACGTCAGGATTTTTGATGAATGGTTGTTCAAGAAGAACTCTGTGTGACATAAGTTTGTTTACACGACCTTCAACAATTTTAGCTCTGATTTGTTCAGGTTTCTTTTGAAGATCTTCTTTACCCATTTCAACTTCTGTTTCGTGGTCGATAACAGATTGAGGAATTTCTGCTCTTGTAATGAATTCAGGAGCTGATGATGCGATATGCAAGCAGATATCGTTCATTAATTCAGCATCTTTTTTATCTGTTTCGATTAGAACACCGATTTTGCCGTTGTGGATGTAAGAAGCTGTGTTACCTTCATAACGAACAAATCTTCTGAAAGTAATTTTTTCACCGATAGAAGCGATTTTTTCTTTAATAACTTCAGAAACAACCTTTCCGCATTTAGGGCAAGTTGAAGCAAGTAAAGCATCAACATCTGCAGGGTTTGAAGTTGCAACAAGTTCAGCTAGTCCGTTAGCTAATTCTTTGAATTCTTCATTTTTAGCAACGAAGTCAGTTTCACAGTTCAATTCAACCATAGCGCCACAGTTGTCTTGGATTGAAGAAGTAACAACACCTTCAGCAGCAATTCTGCCCATTTTTTTGTCAGCAGAAGCCATACCTTTTTGGCGAAGTACTTCCATAGCTTTTTCCATATCACCGTCAGTTTCAACAAGTGCTTTTTTAGCATCCATCATACCTGCACCTGTTTTGTCACGGAGTTCTTTTACCATTTGAGCTGTAATATTCATTTATAATTCTCCTTATTTATATTAAGTTAAGTGAAACGTGAAAAGCGAGAAGTGAAAAGTTCTTTACATAAAAGCATTTTTAGTAAAATAATACTAATATCAACTTCTGTAATGGTCCTTTCACGTTTCACCTTTCACGTTTCACGAATGTATCTATTCAGCAGCAACTTCTTCTGCTTTAACTTCAACACCTGCATCTTCAGGTTTGATTTCTTCTAACTTTTTAGCGTTAGCATTAGCTTCTCTAAGTTGTTTGCCTTCTAATACAGCATCTGCTAATTTAGAAGTAATTAACTTGATAGATCTGATTGCATCGTCATTACCCGGGATAATGTAGTCGATACCTTCAGGGTCAGCATTAGTATCTGCTAAGCAGATAACAGGGATGTTAAGTTTGTTAGCTTCTTTGATAGCGATATCTTCTTTCTTTTGGTCAACGATGAAGATTAAATCAGGAAGTCCTCTCATTTCTTTAATACCGCCTAAAGTTTTGCTCAATTTACCTAATTCTCTGTTTAATTTAGCAATTTCTTTTTTAGGTAATTTTTCAGCGTGTCCTGAATTGATAAAGTCTTCTAATTCTCTAAGTTTGTTAACACGACCTCTGATAGTTTCAAAGTTTGTTAACATGCCGCCTAACCATCTTCTGTTAATATAATAAGCACCAACTCTTGTTGCTTCTTCTGCAACAACTTCAGCTGCTTGTTTTTTAGTACCTACAAACAAGATATTTTTGTTTCTGGCTGCGAATTCTCTAACAACTGCATAAGCTTCATCAAGCAAATCAGTAGTTTTACGTAAATCTAAAACATAAATACCATTTCTTGCTCCGTAGATAAACGGTTTCATTTTAGGGTTCCATCTTTGAGTTTGGTGTCCGAAGTGTACACCTGCTTCTAAAAGTTCAATCATAGATGCTACTGGCATCGGTTTTCTCCTTTGTTTTTAACTTATTGTACTACGGGTTAAACTGCCCCATCCGATTTGGACTAGGATAAACCTATCAGGCTAGTATAACCAATATCATTTTATTATAAACATGCTTTTATGCAAATTATTGTTGAGAATTATTAAATTGAGTGAGAAGTGAAAAGTGAAAAGTGAAACGTGAAAAGACCGTATCGTTATAAATAAGTGAGAAGTGAGAAGTGAAACGTGAAAAGGCCGTATCGTTATAAATAAGTGAGAAACAATATTATTACATTGGGCTACGTGCGTAGCACAAAAAAAACGGACTTTCTATCAAGATAGATTGTCCGGTATTTCATTTTCTGAAACAAAAAGGATTTACATTAACTTATATTGTGTATTTTTAAATCTTTTTCATCGCCCTTGCGAATATCGCAAACTCTTTACCCAATCCTTAAATATCCCTAATCATCACTTCTTCGGATTGTTCTTTATAATGAACGAAGCTTGGTAAACAACCATCCCCGCTCCCAAAATATTGTATGTATTCATCATAGAATAAAGCAATAAAAAAAGAACAAAATTTCTTCAAATTTTCTAATCTTTTTACAATTAATTTTTACGTAAATCCAGAGATTGTCTGTTGGTGCTAATTTATACCGATTAGAGCGAAATTGAAAAAATTTACATAATTTTTGTTAAGCTAATGTTAAAAACTCTTGCAAATTCTGAAAAATCTTTTGTCATGGCTGGCATGGTTTATTTTATTGAAACAAATGTTAAACTATTTTATTTTGATTTTTTTAATAAAAATATGGGTATATTATTACATGCAGTAGTTGGCATGCTTTGTACTAAAAAAGTTATGTTAACGAATGTAACGAAATGGGTAATTCGTGAAATCGCGCGTTTCTCAATGTTTTTACATATATAAGAGTATAAAAAAGAGAGAAGTATCATGACTGCCATTGGAAGACCAGGGTTGCAAAAACTGAATATTGTGCAGAACAGTGCTAATAAAACAGCAACTGCGGCTTCTAGTGCTTTGAAAACTACAGCTGCAAAAGGATTGGCTACAGCTCAAAGAGCAACCGGTGGCGTGAGTTATGGTATTTTGGCACAACGTTCTGCTGCTGGGACAGGTGCTATTTTTAATCCAAAACAATATAATAGTGATTCTATTGCTATGCAAAGAATGCAGTTGAACGCAAACAGAGTTCGAGTAAATAATAATTTTACTCCGATTGCTTCTCATCAATGTAATAGTTCTGATAATAAGTTTGCAACAGCTTTGATGGCTATGCAAATGTTGAATAAGACATTGGAATCAGCTATTCCGAAATCTACATCAGATGGTGCAGGAAGTACTACTAAGAGTACAGGTGATAGCATCTTAAGTCAAATTAAGAATGCTAAAACTTCCGGTGATGTTGAAAAAGCATTGAATGATGTAAAATCTAAGTTAGAAACAATTGAAACAGAAACTCCTAAATTAGAAAAAGAAGTTAAAGAAGCTAAAGATGCTAATAATAAAGCAAAAGATAACTTACAAAAAACAAATAGTAGTATAGAATCAGAAAAACAAAATATTCAAAAATATGATGGACAAATTACAAAATTAAGTTCTGAAATTTCAGGAGTTACTGCTAAACTTAATGCCTTAAATCTTGAGTTAAAAACAATAGATAAAACTAGTTTGGGAAATTCTTCTCGTATTCAAGAATTAAAAACTCAAATAGCTGATCTTGAAAAACAAAAAACAGATTTGGAAAAACAAAAAACTGATGCAGAAAATAGT
The DNA here is from genome assembly GCA_934675225.1 of uncultured Candidatus Melainabacteria bacterium. Taxonomy (GTDB): domain Bacteria; phylum Cyanobacteriota; class Vampirovibrionia; order Gastranaerophilales; family Gastranaerophilaceae; genus Stercorousia. Next base: position 5,400 of record CAKUQA010000054.1, read on the forward strand.
AAGAGTGCTTCTGAAACTAAGCTTAAAGAATTGAATACAGTAAAAGAAAAATATACAAAAGAAGTGACAGATACTGGTAATACAGCTAAAGAAGCTCAAGCTAAACTTGATAAAATGACAGCACAAAAAGAAAAATTAGATACTGCTAAAGGAGAAGCAGAAAAGAAATTACAAACGCAAAACCAAAAAGATATGTCTAAATTGAATTCTATGCAAAAGAAACTAGACGATTATAAAGCAGAATTTCAAAAAGAAACTAAAGCTGATAAGAAAAGTAAAATATCAGAAAAATATACAACATTAGCGAAAGAATTTAATTCTATGTTGGGTGATATGTCAGCAGATGTTTCTGCTAATTACCGAGATTATGAAACGGATTTAGGAGCATAAGGGAGTTAATAAATATATTGTTACATAACCTTTACTTTTAAATTTATCTAATTTATAATAACAACATAGGCAGTATTGCCACAGAAAAAACGAACGAGATTTCTCGTTCGTTTTTTACATAAATACTCGAGAAAAGGAAAGGGTAAATTATGAAACAGGAAATTAACAGGCATGACGTTTTGGAGAAAATTACTCCGTTAATTGAAAATACGGCTATGCGCTTTGGTTATATTCCGATAGAAATTGAGTTTGTTAAAGAAAATCATAGGTGGTTTTTGAGAATTTACCTGTATTCAAAGGATAAAGAAGTTACTCTTGATGATTGTGAAAAGGTTACAAGAAGTTTATCTGACTTTTTGGACGAACTTATTCCGGTTAAATATTATTTAGAGGTTTCTTCTCCGGGACTTGAAAGGAAATTTAAGTCGGATAAAGAGTTTACTTATTTTAATGGAAGAAGAATTAGCTTAAAATTGAAAACTCCGTTAGAAGGAGAAGAAGAAAAGATTTTTAAAGGTGAAATTTTGGATTTCAATGAGACAGATGGGTTGAAATTTTTTAGATTTGATGATGGTAAAGAATTGCAAATTCCAAGAGAAAAAATTCAATCAGCAAAATTATACATAGACTAAAATTTAGAAATTTAAGATATAAGAAAGGAAACAAACATGATTAAAATTGGAACAGCATTGTTTGAAGCTTGTGAAGAATTAGAAAGAGAAAGAGGAATTTCGAAAGAAGTTCTTATTGCATCTTTGTGTGATGCTATGGTTGCAGCTTATAAAAAACACATGCATATCAAAGAAGCTGATAATATTGAAGCAATTTTGGATGAACAATCAGGCGAAATTGGTGTATTTAGTACAAAACTTGTAGTTGATGAAGTTGAAGATGCTGATACACAAATTACTTTGGCTGATGCAAAAGAAATTGCAGAAGATGTTGAAGTTGGTGACGAAATCAAGATTGAAGTTACTCCAGAACAATTTGGACGTATTGCTGCTCAATCAGCTAAGCAAGTCATTACTCAACGTATTAGAGAAGCTGAAAGAAATATGGTTTTACAAGAATTCTTGGATAAAAAAGGTACGCTAACAACCGGTATTATTCAAAGAGTTGAAAATCGTAATGTTATTGTAAATATTGGTAAAACAGATGCAATTATGCCACAAAAAGAACAAATCCCTGGAGAATATTATAAACCGGGAAACAGAATTAGAGTTTTTGTTCTTAACGTAAAAGAAACAACAAGATTGCCTCAAGTAATCGTATCTCATGCGCATGCTGAAATTGTTAGAGAATTGTTTGAACTTGAAGTTCCTGAAATTGAAGATGGAATTGTTGAAATTAAATCTATTTCAAGAGAAGCTGGTTATAGAACAAAAATCGCTGTATGGTCAAATGACCCTGAAGTTGACTGTGTTGGTGCTTGTATAGGACCTCGTGGTAGCAGAATTCAAACAATTGTTTCAGAATTGAAAAATGAAAAAATTGATATTGTTAGATATTCTGAAGATCCGGTAGAATATATTGTTAACGCTTTATCTCCGGCAAGAGTTG
>CAKUQA010000055.1 GCA_934675225.1 uncultured Candidatus Melainabacteria bacterium
GTTGCAAATTACACTGAAAAGGAAATTGTAGATGCGTTGAAAGTTTCTGCAAAATCTTTGGTTAATACAAATAATAAACCTGGTATTGTTCATGTTTCCGGTTTAAAATACACAATAGGCAAAAACGGTGAATTAAGAAGTGCTTCTTTTGTAGCTAAAGATGGTAAAGAGACTCCTATTGATATAAACAATCCAAGAACAGATAAAACTTATAAAACTGCTTTAGCTGATTATTATGCACAAGGTCATGACGGTTTTACAATGTTGAAAAAATATGACAATGCAGAACGAATTTGTGATTTTGATATTACAAAGTGTATAGAAGATTATATGCTAAGACATAAAGAGCCGGTAGATATTGTTGATGATGGCAGGATAAAAATTGTTGATTAAAATGAATTCAAAATAAAAAAGCGGATATTTAATATCCGCTTTTAATTTATTCATATAGATTTGGTTCGATTTTTTCTTGATAAATTTGTACTAAACAATAATACCAAACAAGTTGTAATATTAATCCGGCATAACCTCCAAGTATACCTCCGAGATATATTGCAATAGTTGCGTTATTTGGACTGGTTAAGCCCATAATCATTCCAACAATAAAACTTGGTAACATACTGATTATATATACAGGAATAAACAACAATCCCAGTAAAACGAATTCTCCAAAACAGTGTTTCATATATTTAAAAGGAAGTGTGATATTAAATAAACCTGCTTTAACAAAGTTTTGGGTGTAAGCAGTGTATATAAATTGTACAAAACCACATGCAAGTAAAACAACAAACATAAGTGAAATGCCAATGATAACAGAAATTACTGAAGATTTTATTGCACAAATTAATGCAGCAACAAGACAAGCAACAACTATATAAACTGTCCAGCATATCATTAGAGGAAGGGCATTGAAGAATATTTTTATAGGCTCAAAATTAATATCTGGCATGTATTCTTCTTGTTCTTCTAAAAAAGAATTATGAGAAAAGATTAAATTGTAGCCGCCAAGATAAATTCCAATAAGGATTAATAGTAATACAATTCCTAGAATAGTAGATAAATCCGGTAATTGGGAAGATTGTTCTATTGCTTTAGAAATGTTTTCTATATAAACAGATGCAACTGAAACCAATCCGGTTATAGCAAAAAGAGCTATATGTTTGACTAAAGCGTTTGGACCTTTGTATACTTTTTTAAATCCTTCAATAATATCTCCAAAAACGTTCATTAATCCTCTCTTTCATTTGTTTTAACTAATTCGTAATCCCATACTAATGTTCCGATTGCAAGTGTGTATGTAAGTAATATTGCAGTGATAAAGTTAGATAGTTTCGCAATAGTAGTTTGTTGTGAAGATATTACAAAGCTAATAGAGCTTGCATCTCCTTTATATATTATGGCTATTACTATACCAACTGCAAAAAACAAAATAAAAATTATAAACAATGTTATTATATATGCAGAAATTACAACCCATAATCTTTTTACTAATAGTAAAAAATATTCTTTTACGGTAAATTTTTTGAATAATAATTTAAAATCATCATTATTATAATGGTATGAAAATCCTGCTTGTGCCATTGTTAATGGAATTGCAAGAATTGTGTCAAAACAAAATGCAAGGTATTGATATTTGGTAAAAACACTTATAATAGCAAGCGGTACGCCTAATAAAAATACAATAAAAGGAATTTTATTAAATGCAATTTTAAAACTTTCCATATTTACGTCAGGTAATTCTCTTAAATGTAAAAATATTGTTTCGTATCCAACCAAGAATAATCCGAACAGAATTATTAATCCGGCAAATAAAAATTTTTGTATTAAATTTATTTCTATAATACTTTGTTCATTAAGAGAAAGAAAGCCATTTATTAAACCAATCATTCCGCACATAGAAAACAAACAAACTTGTCTATTTATGGAGTCTTTTTTAGTGTATAAAATTTTTATGGCATTAAGCATATTAGCCATTGTTGTTCCCTTTCTCAAGGTTATCTGTATTTTGTATATTTAAAACAGGTCTAATAAATTCTTTGTAGGAAGGAATTAATGAATATGGGAATGCAAAATACCAAGTTATAATAATAAAGTAAGTTGCAATTGTATTCATTATAACATCTATGAAATAGAAATCATTTGTAATATAGCCTATTTTATCAATTCCGGTAAGACCGGCTAAAATGTAAATTGTTACATAAACAGCCATAGCAACTAATGTTGAAAGTAAAAACAAACAAAAATTGATATATAAAGGTTTGTATGTTTGTTTAATAATTTTGAAAAGATATGTAAGTTTCCATAGATTTTTTGTGTCAAATGACTCAGCAAAAGTTATAAAAATGTATTGAACTGATATGGAAAGTATTAAAATTAATGTGATAATTATAATAGGTATAATTAGTTTGTGGGTAAATACGTATGCTATAAAAGCCAACAAAACACTTATAACTGCGTATGTCCCCCAAATTATGCTTAATTTAAACACACCCCAAGCTATTTCAGAGTGAATTTTCTTTATATTGGGTAAAACCCCGTTATTTATATTATGTATTGCATTATGCACAAACTGTGTGCCGTATATAAAAACCAAAAAGCCTAAAAGCATATCAATCGGGTTGTCTTTATATGTGTCTATAGTGCTGAATTTTACGTCATACAAGGAAGAAGTAAATGCCCATATTAATGCAAATAAAAATATCCAAATGTGTGCTTTTTTGTTTTCAAAAACTTTTTTATAGCAATTTATAATTGATGTCATAACTTCTCCTTAAAAATAATTATAACAGTTTTTTTTTCTTATTGCAATACATATTTTAATATAACTCTTTTTATGGTAAACTCGTCTTATGGATACAGAAATAAAACAACAATTGAATTTTTTAAAATTACGGTTTGAGAAGATAAAGGAGTGTCTTTGACACAGAAAAATTAAAGTCAGATTTAGATAATTTAGAATTTGAGATGCAAAAACCTGAAATTTGGGCAAATCAAAAAAAAGCATCAGGGTTAGGGGCAAAAATCCGTGATATAAAAGATAATCTTGAATTTGTTGAAAAGTGGCAGAATGTTATTGCTGATGCGGAAATAGCTCTGGAAATAGCAGATGCAGATATTTTGAACGAAACATCAGAACAACTAAAATCCATGGAAAAAGCCCTTGAAAAATTTGAGATTAAGCAGATGCTTAGTGGAGAATATGATGAAGCTGACGCGATTTTAACCATTAATGCAGGAGCAGGTGGAACAGATGCTCAAGATTGGGCAAGTTTGATGCTAAGAATGTATATAAGATGGGCAGAAAGCCATGATTGGAAAGTAGAACTTTTAGATAAATTAGATGGTGATGAAGCCGGAATTAAGTCTGCAACCATTAAAATAACAGGAAAATTTGCTTACGGATATGCAAAAGCCGAAAAAGGGGTTCACAGGCTGGTTCGAATTTCACCGTTTAATGCTAACGGAAAACGGCAAACAAGCTTTGCTTCAGTAGAAGTTTCTCCGATAATAGAAGATTTTGAAAAAACTATAACTATTCCCCCTGAAGATTTGGAAATAGATACAATGCGCTCAGGTGGTGCAGGGGGGCAGAATGTTAATAAGGTAGAAACTGCTGTAAGGATATTGCATAAACCTACAGGAATTGTTGTTAAGTGTCAACAAGAGCGTTCTCAATTACAAAACAAAGAGAATGCTATGCAAATATTGGCATCAAAATTATTAGCAATCAAACAAGCTGAACATGAAAAAAAATTGGCAGAGCTAAAAGGTGAAAATGTTGATATAAATTTTGGTTCACAAATTCGTTCTTATGTATTCCATCCTTATAAAATGGTAAAAGATCACAGAACAAATTATGAAGTAGGGAATGTAGACGCCGTAATGGATGGCGATTTAGATGGATTTATTGAGGCTTATTTAAGAATTAATTAGCTTGTTTGTACGAAAAGAATATCTTTAGTTTAGCAAAATTGTGTTGTCTTAATTTAAACAATTAGTAAATTTTTAGTAATATAAAAGATTTTAAAGTCAATTTTTGCAGATAAAAATACTTTATGAATAGGTAAGGTTAGGTATAATCATGTCTCTTGATAAGGTATATTTATCTTCTCATAATAATAATGAATATCATCCTCAAAAGAAAAAAGAGGATAATAATGTGCTTAATCCTGTTGAAAAAACTGTTGTAAACAGTGTTGCACCGGCACGCAGGTTATATGATATTCCGGATATGTTAAAAAGCGGGGATACTATTGCGGCTGCAGGTTTGGCAGGTTTAACAATTGTGAGTTTGCCGGAAGATTGTAGGGATTTGAGGGCTGCTTATGACCATTCTGCTTGTGTCTTGCAGAGAAAGCGAATCTCAACACCTTACAATTATCGAAAATATCAGCATGATTTTTCGTTTTTTAGAGGAACATTATTGCATGAAGCTATGAAACGAGTAAAATCTGAACGCGGAAAGAAAATTGTTGATAAGCTTTATAAGGCGGATGTCACTCTTTATAATACAAGGTTTGGGAAATGGGTACAAAAAGTCCTTGGTATAAAAAATGGTAAAGATGTGAAATCTGCTATAAAAAATTTGTATGGAAAAGAATCTCCTGTTCAAAAAATAATTGTAAAAAATGATTTTTTAGGTTTAAAAGAATTAACAGGTAGGGCTATGAAACGAACTTCTTTATTGGGTGTTATATTCATGGGGTTATTAGAACTTCCAAAAATTATTAAATCGACAACAAAAGGAGATGATACAACTGAAAAATCCAAATCATTTGCGAAACAGGTTGGAAAATCTTCTCTCAATGTGTTAGGTGTAACTGTTGGGATGGGGTATTTGGGCGCAATTGGAGCAAAAAAATATGGAGCATTAGGCTCATTAATAGGTATGGGATTAGGTGTTATTGCAGGAGCAGGAACATCAAAGTGGATACAAAATTTATTAATTCAAAAAGATTAAGTTAAATGTTTAAGTTTTATAATAAATTTTTGCCATGTAAATCAGTTCCACCTGTTTTTATTAAATTATATTTGTTTGCAATTTTTTCAACTGTTTCAACTGTGTGGAATTTGATTATTCCTCTGTGTCGTTTGTATGGGTAATACACTTCTATGCCATCTAAACCATAAGTCATAAGCTTTTGGATAAATTTGTCTAAGTTAATAGCCCAACAACAAGCAGGATGAGCTATTACCGCAATTCCACCTGCGTTATGAATTGCAGTGATAAGCTTTTTGATATCTCTTTTGGCAAAAATTCTAACAATATCCAGTTCTGTTTCTCGTTTGTTTTTGGCACAAAAATGTTGTAATTCTTTATTATTAACATCAATCCCATAAGCTAAAAGGTGCATAAATACATAGCCGCACCATACGTCAAATTCAATTGCCGGGATTAAGATATTATCTTGGATTTGTTTATGAACATCAAGAGTGTTGTGGTCACAAATTGCAATTTTTTTATACCCCTTTTCTTTTGCTTGTTTTATGATGTCAAAAGCATCAGCTTCACCATCAGAAAAAGTTGTGTGTATATGCAGATTTACTTTATTATTTTCAAAATCTTCTTTAGTATAATTTTTTATTTCTTCTTTTATCATATTGAGTTCCTTACCTTCCCGTTGCTTGGTTATCAATTTTAATAAAGTTGGTTTCTATAAGTTGATGAGGGCTTTGTTTCCAATTTGGTACTCAAGTGAGCACGGGAAAGCTTTGTCTCTTTTCACTTAATCATGTTTGTACTAAAATAATTGTACAATAAAAAGGAGAGTTATGGCGAACAAAAGTGTTTGGTTAGTATTTTTTGAAGGTATAAAAATTTATGTTTTGAATATTCATAAATTCTTGTTGTATATGGCTTTTCCTATATTGGGGCAGGTTGTCGGATTATTTTTTATTTTTGGGATGACATATTGGTTTACTCAAAATATGCAAGATATTGCCGCAAAATATAATGCATTAAATAATCTGTCGTCTATGATTACGTTAATTGTTGTTTCGGTAATTCCCGGGTTGTTAATTTTAGTAAAAGCATTTTGGGACTATTTGGTCAGTTTTGTTGCTCTGAATTCTATGACTGAAGGATATTTAAATACCGGTAGAGTATACGATTTTAAGGCTCATAATTCTATAGTTACTCAAAAGACGTTTTCTTTTATTGCAGTTTGGTTTTTAATTAGTATTATGTCAATAATTGGGGTAATTCCTTTTTTCGTAGTTATAGCTGCAATATTTTTTGTTTATTTTTGTTTGGTGTTTCAAGTTTTTACTTTTGAAAACGGACTATCTCCTGTTGGATATTTTAGACGTAGTTTTATATTAATCAAAGGAAATTTTGCGAGAACCTTTTTATTAATGGCTATTTTAACAATTTTGACATATTGTTTGCTAGTGCAAGGACTTGGTGTTTTATTTGATGCGTTTAATTGGACACAATCATTAGAAAAAGTATTTGAGGCTTGGGCTTTTACACTTCCATTGGAATTGATAAAAGGGGTTGAAATTACTCCATCAATGGTTGGGATGGTTCTTGTAAAAAGTTTAATTTCTTTTATTGTGGTTGGTTTTACAATGCCACTTAGAAGTATTTGTTGGACATTATGGTATAATAATCTTGCATCTGCCGGAGAAGAAGCTGTTGTAAAGAAGCCGGCAAGAAAACGAACTAAAAAAGTCTCTGAACAAAAAACAGTTGCAAAGACTTTTAAGATTGAAAAAAGAGGCATTGATCCTGAAATAATAAGACGAGCAAGATTAGAAGACGATGAGTATTAGTTATGTTTATCTGTAAAAATTGTAAATCGGTAGATAAGTTTGAATTGATGTTTTCTCCTGACTACAGAGGTGAAAAGAAATTTTTGCAAGAATATAACAAAGATGGTGATATTCAAATAACAGTTGACGGTTATAAATTTGTTCCGGATTTACAGTTTATGAATGAACACGCAGTTTGCAAATACTGTGGACAAATATATATGTGGGATTACGAAGGTAGTAAAAAGTAAAGTAGGTTGGTATGAAAAGAGAAAATCGTGCAAATGATGAAATGAGAGAGATAAAATTTACAAAGGATTTTACAAAACACGCTTTAGGCTCTGTTTTAGTTGAATTTGGTGATACGAGAGTTATAACAACAGCATCTGTTGAAGAAGGTAAACCAAAATGGATGGATAAAGAAGATTTAAGAGGTTGGGTTACAGCGGAATATTCTCTATTGCCTTCTGCTCCAAATACAAGATGCCAAAGAGAAAGAAATAAGATTTCCGGTCGTACTCAAGAAATTCAACGTCTTATAGGGAGAAGTTTAAGAGCTTGTGTAGATTTAACCAAAATGCCTGATTTGACTAT
>CAKUQA010000056.1 GCA_934675225.1 uncultured Candidatus Melainabacteria bacterium
AAACCTTTAGCCTGTAATGCAGAATTAATTAGCGGAGAAAAATCATTGTTTTCAATTTTAACTATTCCTTTAGGAACAATTTTGTCAGTGGTAAAAAGTCTGCCACGATACAAATATTCAATATTTTGAGCTTCATTTTTTGTTAAAAGTATTGCCCCAGGGAATGTTGCAAAATCAAGAATTGTACTATTAACTCCATTTCCAAAATGGCCTTTTAAACAGTTAAATTGTTTAAAATAAGGAAAAGAATGAGCAATTAACAAATTACCGTTTGTGTAAACATCAATTCCTTTATCTTCAACTGCAATTAAAACATTTTTCAGATCATTTAAATTTGAACCGGAAACCATAATAGCTTTGTTTGGACTTGTAGAATGCGATACTTCAACTTTTTTAATGTGACCAAATTGTTTAATTTGTGTTTCATTAATTAAATTTAAAAGATTTATATCTTCTTCTGCTGTACATTTAATCATATCTTTTATAGTATCAACATTAACTTTGCTTTTATTAAACAGATTTATTCCATCCAATACAGTATTTATTGAATCATGACAAACTACGCCTAAATCTTCTAAAGAAATAAGGTTTATACACACACTTTTAATAGTGGTTAATAAAATTTCTGACAAATATTTTTGATTTGAGGACATCCTTTTATATTTTTGAAGAAATTCCTTGTCACCCATCTTCAAAATACTTGATAAACTTGTTTTTGGAGAAAGTTTTATTAGGTGTTTTAAATCGACACATAATGAATTTCTTTCTCTACATAGTTTCAGATAATCTTTTCTTACAGAAATCAAATTGTTATATTCTTTTGAGAATAAATTTAGAATTTGCGCTTCAGACAAATCTTTCAACCCATCAACAGAGGCAATTATATTAATTATATCAAGAGCAACATCTGTTTTAATAACTCCTAAATCTCGTAATTTTACTAAATAATAAGCAATTTGTCTTAATAAAATTATCATGACTTCTTGCATAGACGATATATTTGGAGAAATAGAACAAGCTCCGGCTGATATGCAGTCATTATATTCATAATTATTAGATACGTTATAAAACATGTTAACCTCTATTGTTTTTTACATAATTAATAATATCTTCTGATTCATACATAGAAATACCATTTTTAGCATCATCAAGAAACGGAACTTGTGCCATACCACCAAGTTTTAGAAGCATGTTCAAATTTTCCGGTTCTGACACATCTCTTTTATTATATTTAATATTATTGTTTTCAAAATAATCCATTACTTTTCGGCAGTATGGACAAGTTTCACTTATAAACAAATCAAACATTTTAAGCTCCTTTTTTATTATTATAAGTCATGATTTTTTGTATATATTCCCCTATTAACTAATAACCTGTATAATTTGCATGTCATTAATTTTTATATTAAAATTTTTCATTATGAAGAATATATTATTTGTATTCGGAACGCGCCCCGAAGTTATTAAATTGGCGCCAGTTATTTTGGAGTTAAAAAAATATCCCGAGAAGTATAATGTTATAGTATGCAATACAGAGCAACAAAAAGAGCTTTCTAATCAAACATTGGCTTATTTTGGATTAAAAGCAGACTTGAATTTGGATTGTATGAAACCGAATCAGTCATTATTAGAAGTTCAAACACGAATTTTGGCTGCTTTAGATAAGGTTTTTGACAATTATAAAATTGATGCCACTATTGTTCAAGGTGACACTATGACGGTTCTTTGCGGAGCTTTGGCTAGTTTTTACAGAAAAATTCCTGTTTATCATGTAGAAGCCGGTTTGCGTTCTTATGATATTTACGAACCATTTCCGGAAGAAGTTATGCGTCAAATGACTTCTCGTGTTGCAGAATTAAATTTTGCACCAACAGAAAAAAACAGACAAGCACTGCTAAAAGAAAATATTTCTGATGACAAAATTTTTGTAGTTGGAAATACGGTTATTGATGCTCTTTTCTGTCTTTCGGAACAAACTCTTAATGGAGCAAAAGAGTATTACGAAAAACAAAATATAAAAATTGATGATAAATTAGTTCTTATTACTGCGCACAGACGTGAAAATCATGGAGAAAGAATAAATAGGATACTTGATGCAATTGAGCATCTTGTAACAAAATATAATGACCACACATTTGTTATTCCGGTTCATCCTAACCCTAATGTAAAAGACAAAATTTATGCAAGATTGGAAAAATATTCAAATGTTAAATTGTTAAAACCTCTTGATTATCCTTATCTTGTATATTTAATGAAAAATGCAAAATTAATTTTAACAGATTCTGGTGGAATACAAGAAGAAGCTCCTTCTTTTGGATGCCCAACTCTCGTTATGCGTTATGAAACAGAAAGACAAGAGGGAATTGATGCAGGTGTTTCTGTCCTTGTTGGTGCTGATTATGACAAAATCGTATCACACAGTGAAGCAATTTTAGAAAAAACTAGAGAAGAAACCAGATTAAAAGCTCAAAATCCTTATGGAGACGGTACTTCTTCCAGAAAAATTGAAGAAATTATTGCTAAGATTTAATTTAAATAAAAAAAAGATGTGATAAAAAATTCACATCTTTTTTTATAGCAAATTAATCAAATTTAATCCTAGACTCTTGATGTCATACGACTTTCGTAACTTCTAATTGTTTCGCCTTTCAAAACATGTTTTGAATAACCTTTTAATCTATAATTGATACTTGGCATAGTTGAAACTTCTTTTTGGAAGTTTCGATATAGAGCTTTTTCTCTTTCTTTTATTATTTCATTTATATCAGGCTTTGCTTTTGGTTTAGCATTTTTAGCTGAGCGCATTACCATTAATAATAAAATAATTGATATCACACACCAAAGGACTTTTCCTTCGCTAACTGCACTTGATACAGTTATAGGAGCTGAATTTGGAGTTTCAAAAACTACATTTGCTTTAGCTATTTCAGGTGCTTCAATATAAATTTTCAACTCATTATTTTTTTCAGACTGTATAGCTAAACCTTTAACTTTAGTTGTATTTTTATACATTGTGTTGATATCAGGCGACTGCTTAATTCCTTTTAAATTGAGAACAATTTTATTAGGAGTTTCAATTTCTCGTTTGATCTTTGCAATTTCATCGGAACGAAGAACTATTGATGTCTCACCATCAACATTATCAATAACTATAGAATTTAAAAAATTGTCTGCTGCAAACCCACTTGCGCCTGCCAAAATAAGTATTAATGTTAGTAAAAATTTCTTCAACATATCCTATATCCTCACATTAATACAATATCTTAGTTACTCATTAAACACATCAACCGGAGGTTTTAAGCTCATAATCCTTTAGATTGATATATTATATTAAGTATTGTAACAAAAGAAAGCCATGCTGAATTTGAGCAAAATAAAAATTGTTTATATAAATGTACACGAGATATTAATAGGAGCACAGATTATGAACGACATCTTAGCTAAATCTTCACAAGCAAGAACTAATAATATCAGAAGCACAAAACCTTCCGAATCAATTGAAACAGCAGGTTCTTTAGCTATGAACCATACAAATAGTTTATTTGAAACAAAAGTATATGATATGTTTTCTTCAAGCAATCCATTTGCAGTTGATTATGCACAATATGCTGATTGTGGTGATACAGTAGCTTATAATAGCGGTTTTTTAAGCAATTTTTCTAGTGCAGTATCAACATTATCATCAGAAAGCAGTTCTTCATCAACATCTGACGGAGCTTCTTTTTCAGGAGGAAGTGACTGTGGATTTTCAGGAGGTGCAAGCGCATCTTGTGGAGCATCTTCCGGAAGTTTTTCATCAGTATGTTAGTTATAAGTTTTAGAGAAAAAAGAAAAAGAAATACATTAATTGACGGTTCACAAAACCGTCTTTTTTATTTATTTATATAATATGGATAAAAAGTTCTATACATATATTCTTTTAACAGAACAAAATACCTTATATTGCGGTTATACTGATGATGTCCAAAAACGTTTTCAAGCCCATTTGGAAGGAAAAGGTGCAAAATATACGCGTTCACATAAACCGGTAAAAATAGTTTATCAAAAGGAATTTGAGACAAAATCAGAAGCTTTGAAAGAAGAAAGAAGAATTAAAAAATTATCCAGAAATGAAAAGTTAAAAATTATTAACAATATATAACAATTACGCAATTATTATTTTTACATACTTTAAATAAAGTATGAATATAAATTTACTAAATACATGTAACACAAAAAATTATGAATTAGCTTTTACAGGAAGAAGAAAATATCCAAAAGATATTCCTCCGAAAAAGTTAGAATTTACTGATGCTGAAACTGAATTTAAACCGGTTTTGCTGGAACATAAACGACTGGAATCAAATATTCGTACACAAAAGGCTAATTTATGGGATTATTATTCAAGTTCAGATAAAGCGGATTATAAAGAGCTGTTAAAAGAAAATAATAAACTTAAAAATAAAATGCGTCATATAGCAAAAAAATATAATACTAATTATGTTCAACTTGAACTTGAAATAGACTCAAAAAATACATATAATATATATGCACCTAAAATTTATCGAGCAAAAAGCAAAATTGAACTAAATGAACTTAAAGAAATGCTGGATAAAAGGCTCTTTGGCGGTAAGACAAAAGAATTGTTATTTAAATTGATAGGTATAATTGAGCCATTTTTGAAAAAATAGGCTTATTTAGCCTGTTGTTTTGCTTCTTTGGTGCGCTGTTTTTGTAGCTGTTTAAGTTCTTTGGCTTTTTGTTTCCAAAGTTCTGCTTCTTTTTTATTTTCTTGTTCTGCTTTTATCTCTTTATACTTTTCAATTGCCTCATTTCCAGAGGTTGAACTTTGAATTTTTTGTCTTAATACATAGTCTTTTTGAGCTTCTTTAAATTCTGCGTTCATTTCTTTTATTTTAGCTTTATAAGACTGTTCCAAAGCTTTCACTTCAGCTCTATCTTCTTTTTTCTTTTGTTTTTCTGTTACTTTTTCAACACGTTTTAGTTGTTGTTCTTCTTTTTCGGTAATAGAAGGCGGAACAACACCATCTTTTTCAATTTTATAACCATTCATACTTATTTGAACAGCAGCTGAATTATCCATTGAATACAAACGAGAATTTTCTCCTTTAGCTGTAACAATCCAAGTTCCGAGATTAACGGGAGTGTTCCCTGTATATGCAAGAGCTCTGACAACAACCCAATTAGGATTATTTGCAGAAAAACCGAGAGGAATTATGTCCCAACGTTTATCATTTAAGTTTAATCCTTTTTTTTCTTTCCAATAATATGTAATTACATCTCTAACTTCTGTAAGACTATAAGAATTGTTAACTGAAAAATCGTATACAATTGGGGTAGTTTTCCAAATGCCATCACGAGTATTACCTATTTTTTCCTTTACAAGGAGCTTAGTCCCGTCAGGTGTAAAATCCACAGGAGTTAATGTTCTAAATGTAAAGTCGTTATCATTTGTTTTTGTTGTTGATAAAATAGGTTCAGATAGTCTATGAATAGTATTGGCTGTTAATATTCTATCAAGATTAGATTTCGCTTCTTCCAGATTTATAACAAACAAATCACAGGCAGTAGAACCACTATTCGGGTAATAATAAATTGAAGGGTATACTAATTTTGTAAAGTCAGGTGAAACAATTCCCTGAGCATTTTGTTGCCACCTTTTGTATAAAGTGTCAGTAATCATAATTTCTGCACTTCCAGGAGGGTTATTGTATCTGACAATTTTATAATTTGGCTGAGGAACATAAATCATATCAGCAGGTGTTGGGATTTTAGGAACTTCAACTTTTATTGTCATTTTATCTTTTGGTGCAGATAATTCTTCGTACTCTGCAACAGTCATGTATCCAGATGGTGTCCTATTTAATTTAGCTCGCTCAAACTTCTCTTTTTCACTCTTTTTGTTTACTTCATGAATATATTTTGCTTCTTGCTTAGTTTGATTTTTGTCAATAAAAGGAACCGGAATTTCGTCACCCCATTGAATATAAGCACAAAAAGCAGCTGCAATACCGAGCAGAGCGTATATCATTTATACCAAACCTTCCTTCATAGCCATTGATATAGCTTTAGAACGAGTATTTACATATAATTTTTGTAAGATACTGTGAACATGTGTTTTGGTTGTTGATATTGTAATAACAAGTTTTTCCGCAATTTGAGGATTAGTTAAGCCATCAACAATTAACGCCAAAACTTCCATTTCTCTTTCAGTTAATCCGTATAAATTTTTGCCCAGCTTATAGTTTATTTCACCACGTTTTTCATTTGAAGAATCAGATTTTCTAATATTGGTAAGAACTACTTTGGCAATAGCAGGATCAAGCCATCCTGCGCCTTCTGAGACAGCTAAAACAGCAGACACGGTTTGCTCAGATGTTGCTCCTTTGGTTATATAACCATCTGCTCCGGCTTTGAAAGAATCAAAAATATCATCGTCATCTTCTCTTGATGTATACATCAAAACCTTTATTTTTGAATTTTGAGATTTAATTCTTTTGGTAGCCTCAATTCCATCAATTGTCGGCAAGCCAATATCCATAATTACTACATCAGGAATCAGGTCAAGAGCTTTTTCAACACCATCTTGTCCATCAGCACACATATCAATTACTTCTATTTTATCGTTGTTGCCTAAAACAACCGATAAGCCCATACGCGCCATATCATGATCTTCCACGATTAGAACTCTGACGTTTTTAGCCATTTGAAACCTGTCTTTCTTTAACTTTTCCATCCGTAACAACGTCTGTTAGCAAGAATGAAAATTCACTACCTTTATCTACTTTACTATCTACCCAAATTTTTCCGTTATGAGCTTCTATTATTTGTCTTGACAAATATAAACCTAAGCCGGTACCGGTTGAACGTTTTCTTGTAGTCCCTTGCGAAAATCTTTTAAACAAATTTGGAATATCTTTTTGAGGAATTCCGTTTCCATTATCAGTAACAGAAAATATAAAATCTCCGCTTTGAGCTTTTGCCAATATTTTGACAATTCCTCCTTTGCTTGTGTAATTTAATGCATTTCCGCAAAGATTTGTTATAACCCTTTTAATTTCTGCTCTATCAGCAGTTATATGAAGATTTTCCGCCAGTTCAAACGTTACAGAAAAATCAATATTTTTCTTTTCCGCTAACGGTTTTAATTCCGAGTAACATTGTTCTACTAAATCTTTTACAGGGAATGCGGTTTTGCAAAGAGTTAATTTGCCGCTTTCAAATCTATATACTTCTAATAGCGCATTCACAAGTCCGAGTAAATCTTCGTTACTTTGAAGCATGGTAGACAACAATACTTTCTGTTTGTTATCTAAATCTCCTATAGCACC
>CAKUQA010000057.1 GCA_934675225.1 uncultured Candidatus Melainabacteria bacterium
CAGAATGGGTGCAGATATTCACCAAGACAGAAATCACGCAATTATTAAAGGCGTAAAAAAATTGACAGGTGCTACAGTAGCGGCAAGTGACTTGAGAGCAGGTGCATCTTTGGTTGTTGCAGCATTAATGGCAGATGGAAATTCTACTATTGAAAATCTACATCATATAGATAGAGGATACGAAAATTTTGAAAATAAGCTAAGATTGTTGGGAGGTAAAATAGAAAGAAAGGATGATGCTGTTATCACACCTTCTACTGTTGAACCCAAAATAACGGAGGGCTTATTATAATGTCACCTGCATACAAACGTTGGTATGACCATGATCCATTGTTACTTGAAGTTATTGAGCTTTTAAAGAATTATCAATCCGAATTGAGAGCTCAAGCTGAAATTTTTCTGCAAAAGATAGAAGAAAAAGTTTCAAAAGAAACAATTGATAAATTTTATGCTATGGTCAAACCCGTTAATGCAAACAATCGTTGGTATGACAAAGATCCTGTAATTTCAAAAACAGTTGAAATTTTGAGAATTGTTCCTCCTGAAGCGCAAAAAATATGTGCCCAAAACTTTATCCGAACTCTTAAAGAAATGGGCATTGAATATGTTAGCCCGAATGGAAATGATAAATAAGGGTGAAAAGTGAGAAGTGAGAAGTTTGTTTCACTCAATGAAATTTTTGTGCGATAGCAACTTATATAGGCTTTTCACCTTTCACTTTTTACTTTTCACTTAACATACTATGTTCAAAATTAACGCACCTGAAAATAATGAAAATTATGCTTTGTTTGAAAGATTTCTGACAAAGTCCTTTTCGTTTGCAGCAACAGGGCTTACATCTATTTTAAGACTCTTATTAATCACAAAAATAAGAAAAATTACGGATAAAAAAGTCCTTTTCATCACATCTACAGAACAAAATGCATTAAAATATCAAAATGATTTACTAAAAGCATTTGGTGACAAATCCGATTTGTTACCGTTTCAGAATATTTCAATGTATGAAACTGTTTCTCCAAACCGATATGACTATGCGGAACAATATAGAATTTTAAAAGAAAAACCGGATATTGTAATTGCTCCCGTTAAAGCAATTTTAGAAAAATTCCCTGAAGAAAAGTTCTATAAAACTAATTCTAAAATTCTAAAAATCGGAGACGAAATTGATACCAAAGAATTGGCTCAGAAATTTATAGATTTAGGTTACAAGCACTCTACAATGGTTTCTGATATTGGCGAATTTAGTATCCGTGGAGATATCGTTGACTTTTATTCTCTAGACAAACATCCTGTCAGACTTGAATTGTGGGGGGACGAAATTGTTGATATCAGATATTTTAATAACGAAACACAAAAATCTATTGAAAAATTGAAGTCAACCGAAATTTTGCCGATGTATAAGTTTTGTATTTCGCAAAATGCCCCACTACCCTCTCCCATAAGTGGCGAAGAAAAAATTCCAGCTAAAATTAAAGAACTGGTAGAAAATGAAGGATATTTTGAAGGTATTGAAATTTACCAAAATTATTTTAATGACAAATTAATCACTGTTTTAGATTATTTCAAAGATTACATTTTGGTTTTGGATGAAACATCTGAGCTTTATGCAAAATATGAGTTTCTTGATAAAGGTTTTGAAGAACAACTGCAAGAAAATTTAAAACTAGAATTGAATGAAGTTTTAAAAGGTCGCAATCATGTAACTTTTGAGGAATTTATTCAAAAAACTGCCGGTTTTGTAAAAGTAGGTTTGAACAATTTTATTGATAGTGAGATGGATGAAATTGTTGAGTTTAATACACAAACAATTCAAAGTTTCGAGGCTAATCTTGACCATATTGCAGAATTTATAAAAAAATATACAAATAATGTGGAAATACCTGCGACTCAAGCATTTCAGATGAATTCTACGGCTAATAATAATGTATGGAGAATTATTATTGCCACCGATTATCCCGAACGAGTAAAGGAAATTCTTGCAGAACGAGATATTTTTGGTGTTGAGTATAATGAAAGTATTTCTTCGCATGGCTCAATATTGGATGATTTTAGGACAATTATTCTTACTGATAGAGAATTATTTAATAAACGAAATAAAGAGATTACTGCCCAAAAAAGGTCTTATTATAAAGAAAAACCGGAATATATTGAAAATATTAATGATATCAAAGAGGGTGAATACGTTGTTCACAGCATTCATGGTGTCGGAATTTATAAAGGACTTTCACAGCAAGAAATTGATGGTCAATTAAAAGATTATTTGACAATAGAATATGCAAACAAAGACAGATTGCATATTCCTGCAGAACAAATAAATTTACTTGTCAGATACAGAGGTTCCGGCTCAATAAAACCAAAACTTTCCAGAATGGGTGGAAAAGATTGGGAAAACACTAAAACTCGAGTAAAAAAAGAAGTTGAACAAGTTGCGTATGATTTGCTAAGATTGTATGCAAAACGAAAAATGCAGCATGGTATTCAATTCTTACCTGATACAACATGGCAAGTCGAAATGGAAGAAGCTTTTGAATACACTGAAACTCCTGACCAAATGAAAGCAATTAACGACGTTAAAGCTGATATGGAAAGTGAACAACCAATGGACAGACTTATTTGTGGTGATGTTGGTTTTGGGAAAACAGAAGTTGCGATGAGAGGAATTTTTAAAGCAGTAACTTCCGGAAAACAAGTTGCAGTTGTAGTTCCAACAACAATTCTTGCTTTTCAGCATTTTCAAACAATGTCTGACAGGTTTAAACCTTTTGGAGTTCATGTCGAACTTTTATCTCGTTTTCGTAGTACAAAAGAACAAAAAGAAACAATTAAACATCTTGCAACAGGTGAATGTGACGTTGTTGTCGGAACTCATAGACTTTTGCAAGAAGGTATTATTTTTAAAGACTTAGGACTTGTTGTAATTGACGAAGAACACCGTTTTGGAGTTCGTCATAAAGAAAAATTAAAACAATTGCGTGAAAATATTGATATTATTACTATGTCTGCAACCCCAATTCCAAGAACACTATATATGTCATTATCCGGAATAAAAGACATGTCTATTATCAATACACCGCCAAAAAACAGATTACCTATTAAAACATTTGTTGGTGAGTGGAATGAAAACATGGTTAAAAATGCGATTACACATGAACTGGATAGAGAAGGGCAAGTTTTTTACCTTTACAACCGTGTTGAAACCATTGATGAATTTAAACTACAACTCCAAAAACTTGTTCCGAATGCACGTATCGCAATTGGTCATGGACAAATGAATGAAAAAGAGTTAGAAAAAATAATTATTGATTTTGCAAATCATGAATATGATATTCTTTTGGCAACAACAATTATTGAAAATGGAATTGATATTCCTAATGCAAATACAATGATTATTCATAATGCGGACAAATTCGGACTAGCTCAATTGTATCAATTGAGAGGACGCGTCGGACGTTCCCAAAGACAAGCTTATTGCTATTGTTTTTATACAAAATCTAAAGAAATTACCAGAGACGCTGTTCAAAGATTAAAAGCTATAAAAGAATTTACGACTCTTGGAAGTGGTTATCAAATTGCGATGCGCGATGTAGAAATTCGTGGTGTTGGGAATATTTTAGGCACAAAACAACACGGACACATGGTTAATGTCGGCTTTGATACTTATTGTCAGCTTCTGGAAGAAACTGTTCAAGAATTGCAAGGACAAGCTGTCGAAAAAACAGAACCTACAATTGTAGATATAAATGTAACAGCATTTATTCCTGATGAGTGGGTTGGCTCTGCCGAACAAAAAATGATTGAATATAAACGCTTGGCGGATGTAAAATCAGATGTTGAGTTGGATTATGTTACAGAGGAGTGGAAAGACCGTTTTTCAAAACCTCCTGAAAGTGTTGAAAACTTAATAAAATTGATAAGGTTAAGGCTTGCTGCAACGGATGTGAAAATTTCATTAATTCGAGAAACTGATGATAATATAAGAGTTTATACTCCATATAGTCAAGCAGAATGGAAATTAATTCAACACAAATTGCCGTCAGAAATATTAAAACGTATAAAATATACTGTTGCACCAAAATCATGTACAGAAGGGCAATCTATTCTTCTTTTAAATAATAAGTACATGAATTTTAATGAAGTATTTAACATTTTAATAGATTTGTTCTATTATATAAACAAGACACGTAATGAATTTGTCTAAATTTGTAAAGACATAGTATAAAAGGAGAAATTATGAGAGGGAAAAAATTACTGACAACACTTGCAATATCAGCAGTTTTATTTGCCGGTTGCGGGCTAAAATCAGGAGAGGCAATTATCAAAGTTAATGACCAAAATATTACACAGGGGCAATTTGATGCAGAGTTTGATAAACAAGCCGGAAGCGGTATTGCCAAAGCACTAGGTATTGATGTAAAAGATGACAAAAATAGTTTTTTATATATGTTGATTAAAGATAGAGTTGTAAATGAACTAATCGTTAAATCTTTGTTAAATCAAGAAATTGAAAAACGTGGAATTGAAGTTTCAAATAAAGATGTTGAAGATGCATTAAAAGACATGATTGATCAAGTTGGTTCAAAAGAACAATTGGATGTTTTATTGAAACAAAATGGTATTTCTAATGCTCAATTTAAAAAAGATTTAAAAGAAGAAGTAAAAATGAAAAAGTTGGCTAAAGAATTAGGATCATCAAGTGTTTCTGATGCTGAAGCTAAAAAATTCTATGATAAAAATATCGCTAAATTTAAACATCCTGACAAAGTAAGAGCTTCTCACATCTTGATTTCTGTAAATCCACAAGAAATTGAAGAAGTTGTAAAATCTGATCCAAACAACAAAAATCTTGATGAAGCTGCTGTAAAAGCTAAAGTTGCAGAAGAAGTAAAAGCAAAAGAAGCAAAAGCTAACCAAATTCTTGCAGAAGCTAAGAAAGATCCAACAAGATTTGCAAAATTAGCAAAAGAAAATTCAGAAGATACTGCAACAGCGAATAAAGGTGGAGACTTAGGTTTCTTTGCCGCAAAAGAAATGGTTCCTGAATTTTCAAAAGCTGCATTTGCGATGAAACCAAACACAATTTCTGATAAACCTGTAAAAACTCAATTTGGTTATCACATTATTATGGTTACAGATAGAGCTGCAGCAGGTCAAGATCCATTTGAAAAAGTAAAATCAAATATTAAAGCTTATTTAGAAAACCAAAAACAAATTGAATCAATCGATAAATTAACAGAATCATTGAAGAAAAGTGCAAAAATTGAATACATAAATCCATCTTATGACCCAGCAAATATTCAAAAAGGCGTTCAAGAAGCTGTTAAAAATAGTGACGAAATTAATAAAAAAATAGATGCAGAAAAAGCTGCAAAAGAAGCAAAAGCAAATAAAAAATAAGCCTAAGCTTGAATAATAAATTCAAAAAAAGACGAAGGAAATCCTTCGTCTTTTTTATTGTTAAATTTTCTAGGAATTCTTTTCTACCACCCAGAATAACGAAGGTCGTCACTCTGAACTTGATTCAGAGTCTATTAGTTTTCTCCCTCAATTAGGGAGAGTTATAGTGGGTAAATAACCCAGTCTTGTAAATCGAGGGGAAGATAGAAGTGTTGAAAACATGAAAGAAAGGAACTTATCTGATAAGGGCTTTTCACGTTTAACTTCTCACTTTTCACTAAAGTCTTGTAGGGCGGTGATACCTATCCAGCCAATATTAAACAATTAATCAGCTGGATTCTTTCGGGCAAAGCCCTCAGAATGACGATAAAAATCTACTCTCGCCCCTTTAGAGACGAGGGGTAGATTAGAAGGTTAAAAATATGAAAGAAAAAACTTATCTGATAAAGTCTTTTCACGTTTCACTTCTCACTTTTCACTAAAGTCTTGTAGGGCGGTAGTATCTACCACGCCAATATTGAAAATAATTAGCTGGATTGTTTCGCATTCGCTCACAATGACTGAAATGCTTTATTGCCCCTATTAAGTACAAATAATGTAACATTTCCTTAAACACTTGAATAAAAAATATCCTTATGATATATTTCATGCAGAACAATTTACATTAGGGTATGGATATATGAAAAGTTCAACTATCAGAAGATCAAATTTATCTAGGGAAAAGATGGCTGTATTGGAAGCTTTGTCTAAATATAAGCATGATGGGCTTGATAATTCCCCAAATGTTTACGTTAGACCAAATAGAGAACGTGAACTTGATATGCTTTGGCAAAATTTTAAAGTAAACCAAAAACCTGATAAAACACCAAGCGTTTATCTCGCTGCAGGTTTTATTGTTGGTGCTGTTGTAATGTTGGTTTTAGTTGTTTTGATATGCTTCTCTGCAAACGGAGTAAGCATGCTTAAAGATAAGACTACAACTGCTCCAGCTCCGGTTAAAGCTAAAAAAGAAAAATTAAGTTTAAACTTTATTCCTTCTACTGCTGAAAAATCAGAACCAACAGAATCAAATGAAATTTACACTGTTCAAAGTGGAGATACTATGGAAAGTATCTTGATAAGATTTTACGGCACATATAGCAAGGAAAAAGAATCTCTTGTAATGAAAACAAATAATATGACAAATCCGAATAAGTTAAGTATCGGACAAAAATTAACTATTCCTGTTGAAGAAAAACAAGAACAAGAGTAAAAAATTTAACTGAATTTAAAAAAAAGATCGATTAAAAAAATCGGTCTTTTTTTATTAAAATTTTAAGTTTAATAATTCTGTAATATCAATTTCAAAAGCACTTGCAATTTTAATTAGTGTAGAAAGTTTGGGGTCAATTGTTCCGCATTCAATTCGACTAACTGTTCTTGTTGTTAGCCCTGTTTTTAGAGCTAAATTCAGTTGTGAGATTTTACGTTTCCTTCGTTCATATTTTATCTTGTAGCCAAGTTTTAAAAAATCATCCTCTTGCATTCATATATCTTATATTATTGACAAAAATATTTCGATATACTAAAATACATTTACTAGACATAAAGTATATTAAAAGGAAATAAAAACTATGAAAAATTTTTCAGCATTTACTTTGGCAGAAGTTTTGATTACTCTTGGCGTAATCGGAGTTGTTGCGGCATTAACAATACCAACACTAATGGCTAAATATGATGAAATGGTTACTATAAATAAAATTAAACGCTCATATTCTGAAATTGCCAATGCCATAGAAATGCGAAAAGCTGAACTGGGAGTCTCTGATTATGCCAGTGTTTTTGATACCAGTTTGTCTGAAAAAGAGCAATTAGACGGAATTGTTAAATATTTGAATGTTGTAGAGCGATGTGATTACAATGCAGAAGGTTGTGGGGGAATTTATAGAATTAA
>CAKUQA010000058.1 GCA_934675225.1 uncultured Candidatus Melainabacteria bacterium
GGCAAATTTCTTGTACTTTTTGTTAAGTATAATAATTGTTCTTCCTGGGTTAAGATTAATTTTTCCAAGACTAATAATGTCAAGAATGGCTATATCTTTTGTTCCATTTGTCGCATTGTATTTTGTGTTTAGTAAATATATTCATTTGCCGGCTTTGTTTGAAATGTTGAGTCTAATGTTTGTATTTTATGTTTGCTACTTCACTTTGACAAAGACTGTAATGAAACGTCCAGAGCAATAGAAGGTTAATATTTGTTAATAATATAGCAACAAAAATTTTTCTCAGGCTTTAATATCTGAGATAATGTAGATTTGCATGCAAATTTATTAAGGAATTGTAATAAAAAATAGAAAATTTACTACTCTCTTGATAGAATTTTTATAGCTAGTCGAATTTTATATAAAAAATAATTTATAAATTAGGGAAAATCTTTGAAAGGAAAAGCATGATTAAGATAAAAGCCGGTAAAAGAAAAGCAGTTGCTTCTGCATTGACATTTTGTTTCTTTTTACAACAATCTTTCTGCTTACAAGTTATGGCTACAAGCATTTCTGGTGTAACCGGTAATAATGGTGTTTATGATATTACTCCAACTGCCAAAAATCCGGCAGGAGACATCGGGTTTAGAAAATATCAGAATTTTGACTTGAGCCAAGGAGATATTGCAAATCTTATATTTCACCTTCAAGGGCAGGATTTGTCTACGTTTGTAAACCTTGTTGATAACCAAATTAATATTCAAGGTATTGTTAACGCTGTTAATAAAAATGGTGAGTTTAATAACGGGCATGCTGTATTCATTTCTCCAAATGGCATGGTTGTCGGTTCAAGCGGGGTTTTGAATGTAGGTTCTTTATCTGTCATGACTCCTGATAATGAAAGTTATGAAAAATTCAAAAGTGATTTGAGGCGTCCGTCTTTGATTGCTGATTATAAATCTCAACTTGGCGAAGGAACAGCTTCTGTAAAAATAGATGGTAGTGTTCTTGCTCGTAATTTTGTTGATATTAATGCTGCTGATGTAAATATTGCTCAAAATGCTTTAATTATGGCTGGTGTTAAAGATGTAACAAAAATTATTTCAAACAAACAGGCAGAAGCTTTATTTAATAAATTAGTTAATACTGACAATATGAATTTGAATTCGTTCAAAAATGATAATGGAAGTATTTTGATAAAATCTTATGGGGCAAATGGAGGAACTAATATTGCAGGTACTATGAAAAACTATGGTACAGGCAGTGTAGAAGTTACAAACCAAGGTTCTAAAGGTATTAATGTCTCAGGAAAATCTTTGAATTCAAATGGTGATACATTATTGACAAATAAAAAGGGTGAAGTTAATGTATCAGGAATTGTTGCAAATCAAGGCGGAAAATTACTTGTAGATAACACCGGTGATGGGGTTTTGATTGCCTCTACAGGTTTGTTAAGCAATCGTGGCGGAGAATTAATTGTTACTAATACGGGTGCTAACGGTGTAAATATTGCAAATGGAGGCTTGGTTAACAATTTTACTAACAGTGCAAATATTATTAATTCAGGTAAAAATGGAATTAATGTAAAAGGTCATGTTAATGCAAATGGTATTAATATAACAAATAAAAATTCAAATGTTGTATTAGGAGATTCTACCGGTAATAATAATTTGAATTCTACTGCTAATGTAAATATTCAAATTAATGACGGTAATTTACTTAACTATGGTACTAAAGAAACATTAATAAAAGCTTCAAAAGACTTAAATATTGATGTTAAAAATGGTGCAATCGGAAAAGAAGTTGGACCTTGTGATGGAGGTGTTTGTACTGGTATTGGACCGAATGGCAGAGATTTAACAAAATCTGTTAATGTTAGTGTTGACGGAAATGTTAAAGCTATAAGTACTAAAGGCACAAATGAGTCATTGATTAATATGGCAAGTTTGAATAACAATATGAATGTTGACCAAATTAAAGCTGATGGCAGAGTTATTCTTCTTGCAGACAGTTCTGTAAAAGGTTCAAAAGCTTATGATATAATTAATGCTTCAACAAATTCTAAAAATCCTAATGTTGAAGGTACTGGAATTTCAATTATTTCAAGCGGAAATATAGGTTCTAAGGATAAAGCTTTAACATTCAGACAAAACGGTGTTGAACATATTTTTTATGGTGATGACGCCACTAAACCTCACGTTGTAACAGATATTAATAAGCCAAAACAAGGTATTGATTTATTGGCTATTAATGACATCAATGTAAAAGGAATGGATGCTGCTGATGGTACTAAACTTGATACAAATGCTTGTGCAATAATTTCTCGTAACGGAAATGTAAATGCAGAATTTTCAGGAGATGTTTATGTTAGAGAAACAACTGCTAAAAATGTTCATCTGACAACTCGTGGAAAGAACATGTATATTGAAAATCTTGGTGAAGTTCCTACTTATCCTCAAGATTATTATGGCCCAAATGGCGTAAAACTTGAAAAAGCAAAATTGGTTGCTCTTGATTTAGGTAGTTACAAGGATCCGAATGAAGCTCCTGAATATGAACATGCTGCAGATTCAACAATTGTTGTAAAAAATGGTACTATTTATGGTAAAGGTCAAGGTCGACCGGCAAAAGAACAAGATTTGACAATGGTTGCAGATAATGCTTATGCCGGAGGATATTATTTCAATATGGGTAAGCATAGACCTGATGGAAAATCTACTTTGACTGTTGATGGTACAACAAATCCATTGAAAAATGGCACAGATCCTTCTGAACCGGTTTCAATAAGAACAAAGGCTGTTAGACCGGAAGATGTTACAGCAATTGGGGAAGATAAAAATGACAGAAACTATTATTATGGTGGAAGTTCTCAAGGTGATGATCCAAATTATGATGGCGTAAAAGACCCAAATAAGCAAGGTTCTGATGAGGATGATGATAATTTGGTTGTTCCTGAAGATAAAAATGAACCGATTGACACAGATAATGATACGGATACTGATATTGATACAGATACAGACACAGACACGGATTTAGATACCGATACTGATACAGATATTGATACCGATACTGACACTGATACGGATATTGATACTGATACAGACATAGATACCGATACTGACACTGATACGGATATTGATACTGACTCAGATACAGACACAGACATTGATACCGATACAGATACTGATACCGATTTAGATTCTGACACAGATACAGATACGGATACTGATATTGATTCAGATACCGACACTGATACAGATATCGATACGGATACAGATACAGACATAGATACTGACACAGACACTGATACGGATTCTGACACAGATTCAGATACCGACACCGATACAGATACTGATACCGATATTGATACAGACTTGGATACCGATACCGACACCGATACAGATATCGATACGGATACCGACACTGATACGGACTCTGACATTGATTCAGATACCGACACCGATGTAGATACGGATACAGATATTGATACTGATTTAGACACTGATACTGACACGGATACAGATTCCGATATCGATTCTGATACAGATACTGACGTAGATATTGATACTGACACCGATACCGATGTTGATACAGATACCGATACAGACACGGATGTTGATCCGGATCCAGACCCTGAACCAAATCCGGAACCAAATATCCCTGATAAAAGTACTGATTATGGTAAAGGAATATATAAACAGCGTGTAGTTGAATATAATGTTAATTCAATTGATAAACGTCATTATATGAGATTCCCTGCTCAAGATAACAGAAATCCTGTTCAATTAGCAGATAATGCAAAGATAGATTCATTACTCGATATTTCAAGAGGTGGTATAGCTGTTACTCACCACAATGATTTAAGAGTTGGTGATGTTGTTCCTGTAAATATTTCTTATGGAAACTTAAATATCAATGCAGATGTAAAAATTGTTTCTGCAACTGACAGACGAGCTGGAGCAGAATTTACAAATCTTGATCAAATGACCGCAAATAAACTTCTTTATATGAATTTGTTGCTTGAAGAACAGGCTGCTATGCGCAATCAATCAAATGATTTATCTTATATAAAATAAATCGTTAGTAAAAAATAATATAAAAAAGAAGCTTTTCAAAATTGATTAGCTTCTTTTTTTTACTCCTTATGCGTATGATGCGTGCATTGAACTTGCTACTCTAGCTCTACGAATTCTTCTCATTTTAGGATCTGCATCAAGATTCCATTGAGCAACGTAACCTTTGGTTGTTCCTTGAGTATTTGTGTTTTGAGCTGAGAACAAGGCTGCAGTTGACATTATGCCTTGAGAGAATTTTTGAAAATCAAATTTTTGTGTAGATTTTTTAGCAGCTGATGTAGTGTTTGTGAAACCTGAAACTGTCTTTTCACCGACTTTTTTTCTAGTTTTTTTATCAAGTCCTGTAACAACGCCTGTATCAGTATTGATAGAACCTTTGGCTGCTGTAACATTTGTTTGGAAGTTGCTAACAGCTTTGTTTTTAGCGTTTGCGACAGCATTGTTTGTTTTTGCATCTCCACTTTTAATATCTTTTATTAAACCTTTTGTATCAAGAGGATTATCTTCGTTAGCCATTTGTTCTTGTAGTTGACCGCTGATAGATTTTCTCATTTCTTTTTTAGTCATACCGCCAAGAGCTGCATCGTCCATACTATTAACTGTTTGTCTAGCTGCTGCATTTGCGGCAAGTTTGTTAGTTGCGGCTTTTGCTTCATCATTAATTGATTCAAAAGCTTTACCAAGGTTAGTAGTAGATTTTACTGCAGCAGCTCCTGTTTGGACAGCTGCGGCTGTGCTTGTCATAGCTCCAACAAGGTTGCCTTCTGCTGCATAAGCTGCTGTTTTGGTGATATTTGCTGCGGTTTGTCCATAATCACCAACCATTTTAGTTACATAACCAACTTTTTTCATAACAGTTCCGGTTGCGATTAATGCAGCACCTGCTCCAAATAAACCACTCATCGCCTGACCTAAGGCAATTAATCCGACACCGGCTGTTTGAACAGTTGTGCCAAGAGTTGAAACAAGTGCACTGATTTGTTCTATTTTAGTTGCTGTTTTTATAACTCCACTTGTTTCGTTTTGGTTTTGTTGAATAGATTTCGCATTTCTTTTTTGAACTTTTATATAATTAGCATTTGTTTTTCTCATTTTAGAAAGAGTTCTGGATGAACTTCTTTGTAATGAGTAAATTTGTTTGCCGTTGCTTTGTACCAAGTTTGTTTTAGAACCGATTAATTTTTGAAGTTGATTAATTTTATCTTGGTTTGGATTGCTTGCTTGACCGCCTTGAGTAGCGGAGTTTCCGCCAATAGAAAAAGAATTTGAGCCCAACAAGCTGTCTAGTTCGTTTTGTGCATTTTCTATTTCTGTTTGTGTTTCATTTGTTTCTTGTGTTAGTTTTTGTAATTTTAAATTTTCTTTTTGGAAATCTGCTTCTTGTTTTTTTAATTGAGCTTGAAATTGTTTATCGTCTTTTTTTGTTTCTTTGTTAAGTTTTTGAGATTTTGTACTAAAGTTATTAACTTTTTTTGCATCAGACTGTGCATCGCTTGTTAATTTTTTAACATTGTCAGCATTTTTTTCAGCATCGTTTGCTGCTGCTTTTCCTTCTGAAGCACTAGTTATATTATTATTTTCTTTTTTTTCTGTAGTATTTGTTGTTTTGTTATTATTTGTTTTTAATTCTGTTAGAGATTTTTTTGTGTTTAAGTCATTAAGTGTAGCTGTTTGAGATTGTTGTTTAACTTGTGGGGCGTTGAAGATTGAACCTGTCATTTGCATATAAGCAGGCTTATTTGACTGTGTGCTTTGGGTTTTCTTGCCAAACACAAGCTTTGTCAAATCAATCTTATTCGCGTTATTTACGTTTGAAACGCCCATAGTTTGCTCTCTTTTTTTACTCTCTTAAATATATAAAAACTTCCGAAACTCCCTGATTTCAACATGTTTGCATGTTGTTACAATTGTTAATAATTTAGTGAAAAGTGAAAGGTGAAACGTGAAAAGACCAATACAGGTGCTATCACACCAAAGTTATTTTTGAGCGAAGCGAACTAAATGGACTTCTCACTTCTCACTTCTCTCTTTTAACTTTTCACCTCTCACTTCTGTTATTGCTAATTTTTTCTGTTCGTGCTACTATAATCAAGTATTTTAGTTAGTTAAAAAGAGGGAGATATAACTTATGAAACTAATGGAAGGTAAAAAAGGTGTAATTTTCGGAGTTTCTAATACTCACGGGATTGCTTACGCTATTGCAAAACAACTTCACGATGCAGGTGCAGATATCGCATTTACTTATGCCGGTGAAGCTATGGAAAAACGTGTTAGACCTATTGCAGAAGATATGGGCGCTAAAATTATTATGAGCTGTGATGTAACTAAAGATGATGAAGTTGCAGCAGTATTTAAAGAATGTGAAAGAGTATACGGCAAATTAGACTTTGTTGTTCACGCTGTTGCTTTTGCTGCTAAAGAAGATTTGCAAGGCAGATTTATTGATACATCTCGTGCAGGTTGGGATTTAGCTCTAGGTGTTAGTGCTTACTCTTTAGTTTCTTTATGTCACCATGCTGAACCTATTATGAACGAAGGTGGTTCAATTTTCGCTTTAACATATTTGGGATCTGAATATGTTGTTGCAAATTACAATGTAATGGGTGTTGCTAAAGCAGCTCTTGAATCTTCAATGAGATATTTAGCAGCTGATTTAGGTAAAAAAGGTGTTAGAGTTAACTGTATTTCTGCAGGTGCTGTTAAAACTCTTGCTGCTAAAGGTATTTCAGGGTTTGATAAAATGCTTAAAGCTGCAATTGCAAAAGCTCCTCTTGGCAGAAACGTTGCATTGGAAGATGTTGGTAAAGCTGGTTTGTACTTGGCTTCTGATTTGTCAACAGGTACAACTGGTCAAATCTTATATGTAGATTGCGGATGCCATGCAGTTTATGCATCTCTTGATGAAATGGATATTATTGCTAATGCAGCTCAAAAAGCATAAGTAATGAATTTTTCATAAAAAATAATAAAAATTAAAACCGGAATACACAATTTAATTGTATTCCGGTTTTTTGATATTAATAAGTCGGCTTCTTTGCTACTGCTCACAATGACTGTAACTATAATGTTCTCGCCCCTTGAGGGAGAGCGGATTTGCGGACGGACGGAGTGCAACGAGTCCGGATAGCGAGCAGATGGAGCAAACTGTAACTGTGTTACATTTGCGGAACTCTGTGAGCGTGGAGCAAATCCAAGACAGAAGAAATTTCTTAGCGAAT
>CAKUQA010000059.1 GCA_934675225.1 uncultured Candidatus Melainabacteria bacterium
GTTGAATTATGAACAGAAAAACTAAATCCTGTCGGAGATATTTCGTTTTCATCATGTTTTTGCCCAATAAGTTTGGTTAACCTTTCCAATTCTCCATACCGCGAAGCATAAACCAGTTTTATATCGCCATCATTTTCATCATAACAATCATACATTGTGCTTATTGCAACTTTACCAACAAGTGAAAGTTTTCGGCGCATCATCATAGGAATCGTTGATAAATCCAGATTTTCACACGTAGTATAAGAAATTTTCTTTATACGAAATTCCAACTTATTCATGGTAACATATTATCATGAACGAGATTATTATTACAGATGCAAGTGCTATTTTCACAGAAAATTTAACTCCTGATAATACAATTATAAAAGGAGAAAATTTTTATTTCGGGAAAATTAAAAAAGATTTTGAACCAATTAAAAATGAACGTTATAATTTGCGCTGTAACAGAATTCTAAAATATCTCGTTGATAAACTGGATTTAACAAGCTTTGACAAAGAAGAAATCGGGATTGTTATAGGTACAACAAATTCCGGAGTTCAAGAATTTGAAACAACCGCAAACAAACATCAGGCAGAGCTTGGCAATCCGGCAGAATTTTTAAAATGGTATTTAAATACAAACAATTTTGCAACAAGTGTCTCCACAGCTTGTACATCCGGAGCTAAAGCTTTTTCTACTGCTATTAAACTTTTACAAAACGGAATATGCAAAGCAGTAATTGCAGGCGGGATTGATACCCTTGCGAGTGTACCCTCTTATGGATTTAATGCTTTAGAAGTTCTTTCTAAAGAAAAAACAAACCCTTTTTCTAAAAATAGAAAAGGAATAAACATAGGAGAAGGAGGAGCTTTGTTTGTTCTCACGCAAAAAGAAAACAAGTTTGAGGATAATAACCAAACTGATACACCTGAAATTCAAATTCTTGGAATTGGAGAAACTTCTGATGCATATAATGCAGCAACACCTGAGCCTGAGGGAGTTCAAGCAGTTAATGCAATTAAGAAAGCACTTAATAATGCCAACTTAAATCCGGAAGATATTGACTATATCAATCTTCATGGAACGGGTACAATTTCTAATGACTTGATGGAAGCAAATGCAATATATAAAGTTTTTCAAGACAAAGTTCCAACAAGTTCAACCAAACCTGTAACAGGTCATTGTTTGGGTGCTGCCGCAAGTGTTGAAGCATTTATATGTTATGAAATTTTAAAAGGTAAAAGGGAGTTGCCAATTCATCAATTTGATGGTGAGTATGATGCAACATTACCACATATCAATCTTGTAAATGAAAACACAAAATTAAAAAACATAAATACTTGTATGAGCACTTCATTTGGTTTTGGGGGAACAAATGCGGTTGTTATACTTGGGAAAAAACCTGCTAAAAATAGTATAGACTACACAAATGGATTTGTTTCGGCTGAGAGTTGTCTGCCTCATTCAAACCCAATGGCTTTAATTGATAAAATTATTTCCGTAGATATGAATGAACAAATTGTTAAAACATCTGTAAAAATTAATGAAAACAAAATATTTTTTAACAAAGAAATAGACGGAATTTCACCACTTGTCGGAATTGAATTTATGGCACAAACAATCGGATGCTATGCTTATTATAAAGCCGGCAAAACTATTCCTAAAATAGGATTTTTGTTAGGAGCAAGAATATATGAAAATTCTCTCGATAAGTTTGAAAACCAAAAAACATATATAATAACAGCCAAAGAAGTATATGGTGACAACGAACTTGTTTCATTTGAATGTTTAATCTATAATGAAGGAGAAGATAATGATTTGGGGAAATATGTTGCAAAGGCAACAATAAACGCATTCCAGCCTCAAGATGTTGAAAAATATATAAAGGAATTAGGATAAGTGAGTGATAAAAAAAAGGTTTTAGTAACAGGAGCAAGTCGCGGAATTGGACGAGAAATAGCCCTCTATCTTGCCAAAAATGGCTATGATATTGATGTACACTATGTGCATAACAAAGACAAAGCTTTAGAAGTTGCAAATGAAATAAAAACTTTTGGAGTAAATACAGAAATCATACAATTTAATATAAAAAATAGAGAAGAATGTTATTCAGCACTTTCCGAAAAACTTTATTACGGAATTGTTTTAAATGCTGGAATCGCAAGAGACAACGTATTTCCACTTCTTGAAGGGGATGAATGGGATGATGTTATTCAAACAAATTTGACAGGTTTTTACAATGTGCTCAAACCACTGGTAATGCCAATGATTTCCAATAGAATAAAAGGACGAATTATCACCATGTCCTCAGTCTCAGCACTTTCAGGCAATCGAGGACAAATTAATTATTCAGCTTCAAAAGCAGGTATTATTGGGGCGACTCGCTCACTTTCTCTTGAACTCGCTAAAAGAGGAATTACGGTAAATTGTGTTGCTCCGGGGGTTATTGATACGGACATGATTAAAGATATCCCTGTTGACGAAATAAAAAAACTTATTCCTATGAAAAGATTAGGACAAGCCAAAGAAGTTGCTAGTTTGGTAAATTACCTAATGGGAGAAGATGCATCTTACATTACAGGACAAGTAATTTCCGTAAATGGAGGACTTTATTTATGAGGCGAGTAGTTGTGACAGGAATGGCACTCACCAGCCCTTTAGGGAGTGACATTGAAACAGCTTTTAATGGCTTATTAAAATTAGAGAATTGTATTGAATATGACAAAAAACTGGATGAATATAAAAGATTAAATACGCGCCTTTCTGCATACGTAAAAGGATTTGAGATACCATCTTGGTATAACAGAAAAACCCTTCGTACGATGGGACCTGTTTCTATAATGGCGGTGAGAACCACAGAACTTGCACTTGAAGATGCCGGACTATTGGGAAATGAAATTATAACTAATGGTGACACTGGCGTAAGCTACGGCTCATCTGCGGGGTCTTTGGATGCAATTATAGATTTTTACGGGATGCAAATTGACAAAGAAGTAAAAGGTTTAAATTCCGGCTCTTACGTAAAAATGATGCCACAAACTGCTGCAGTAAATATTTCATTATACTTTAAAACAATTGGCAGACTAATACCAACGTCAACCGCTTGTACCTCCGGTTCAATGGGAATTGGATATGCCTATGAGGCAATTAAAAACGGTTATGAAACCATTATGATCGCAGGTGGCGGAGACGAGATGCACCCGACAGAAATTGCAATATTTGATACTCTTTATGCTACAAGCCAAAAAAATGATACACCGAAACTTTCACCATCCCCGTTTGACAAAAATCGTGATGGGCTTGTTCTTGGAGAAGGAGCAGGAACATTAATTTTAGAAGAATATGAACATGCAAAAGCTCGCGGAGCACATATTTATGCCGAAATAGTCGGTTTTGGGACAAGCACTGACGGTACACATATTACAAATCCAAATAGAAAAACAATGGGCAGAGCTCTTGATTTAGCTCTAAAATGTGCAAACCTTTCTCCTGATAAAATCGGATATGTAAACGCACACGGAACTGCAACAATTCAGGGCGATATTGCAGAAACAAACGCTACAGAAGAAATTTTTAAACGTAAAGTACCGACAAGCTCAACAAAAAGTTATACAGGACACACGCTTGGCGCTTGCGGAGCAATTGAAGCAATTTTAAGCATTGAAATGATGAATCGCGGTTGGTTCCACCCAACATTAAACTTAAACGAAATTGACGCAGAATGCGGAAATTTAGATTATATACAAGGTCAAGGCAGAGAACTAAAAACCAACTATATCATGTCTAACAACTTTGCTTTTGGTGGAATTAATACATCATTGATATTTAAAAAAGTTTAATTCATTTAATATATTAATTTTTATGTTATAATAATACTTATGATTACAACAGATAAATTAACCGTTAAATTCGGTTCTCAAACACTATTCGAAAATGTTAGTATTAAATTTACCCCGGGGAATTGCTATGGAGTAATAGGTGCAAACGGAGCCGGCAAAAGTACTTTATTAAGAGTGCTTTCAGGCGAAATTGAACCGACTTCGGGAGAAATTCATATATCAAAAGGTCAACGTATAGCTGTTTTACGCCAAGACCATTTTGCTTTCGATAACTACAAAGTTATAGACACAGTAATAATGGGGCATAAAAAACTTTATGATATTATGCAAGAACGAGATGCATTATATGCAAAACCTGATTTTAATGATGAAGATGGGATAAAAGTTGCCCACTTGGAAGAAGAATTCGCAGAACTGGACGGATGGCAAGCTGAGGCTATGGCTGCATCTTTACTTTCTGATTTAGGAATTTCTGATGAAATGCATTATGAATTAATGTCAGAACTATCAGGTAGCGAAAAAGTTCGAGTATTACTTGCACAAGCCCTGTTTGGAAATCCTGATATTTTATTATTAGATGAACCTACAAACCATTTGGATTTAAATACAATTGCGTGGCTTGAAGAATTTTTGATTAATTTTCCAAATCTTGTCATTGTTGTCTCACACGACAGAAAATTTCTTGACAACGTTTGTACGCACATGGCTGATATTGATTATAAAAATATCCAGCTTTATACCGGAAACTATTCGTTTTGGTCACAAGCAAGCCAATTAATTAAAAAGCAAAAAGAAGAACAAAATAAAAAAACTGAAGAAAAAATGGAAGAATTAAAAGCATTTATTGCACGTTTTAGCGCAAATGCCTCTAAAGCAAAACAGGCAACTTCCAGAAAAAACATGTTAGATAAATTGTCTTTAGAAGAAATTAAACCATCATCAAGGCAATATCCGAGAATTCGATTTACTTATAATAAAATCCCCGGAAAAGATGTTTTGCAAGTTAAAAACTTGTACAAAACAGTTGATGGAGAACTCCTTATTAAAAATTTAAATTTTGAAATTAATCAAGGAGAAAAGGTTGCATTTATTGCTAGAGACCCTTTCATTATTACAAATCTTTTTGATATTTTAGAGGATAAAGTAAAACCTGACAGTGGAGAAGTAACTTGGGGTGTAACTGCAACTCATTCATATTTCCCAAAAGATAACAATTTTTATTTTGAAAACAACAAAACTATTATGGAATGGCTTGCGGACTATTCACCGGATCAACATGTTAACTTTTTACGCGGATATTTGGGAAGAATGCTATTTTCAGGAGAAGACGCAGACAAAAAAGTCAATGTCTTGTCAGGTGGTGAAAAAGTAAGATGTTTGTTTGCCAAAATGATGATTGCTGAATCAAACGTAATGATTTTTGATGAGCCGACAAACCATCTCGATTTGGAAAGCATTACAGCACTAAATAATGCCTTAATTGATTTCCCCGGAACAATTTTATTTACATCCCAAGATTATCAATTAATCCAAACTGTTGCTGATAGAATTATAGAAATTTCTCCAAAGGGTTATATAAATATGCGTAACAAGTATGATGATTATTTGAAGAACCCTGTAGTTATAAAAAAACGAGAAGAAATGTACAATAAATAAATTTATACAGATAAACAAAAGGCACAGAGTTTAAATTTAGCTCCGTGCCTTTTTTGATTGCCTTTATCCGCTTTATATAAAATTTTCGGATTTTCATTACCGGCAATCCATACGTATCTAACCGCTATTTGCAGGAATAATACAGATAAACTTTATCTGCATCGAATTCAGAACATAAACGTGCACCTGTTTCCGCTTCTTTTACCCAAAGAAACGGTATGTTCCCCTGCAAGCGTCATATCCGCATAATCCGGTTTTAAGATACGAGTTACATTATTATATTACAATTTTTGTAAAATACTTTCATTATACTTTCTGATAATTTATTACCCCATTAAACTAAACTTTTGTACAATATAAATTTTTTGCTTTCTTGTAATAATTTTTTTTAAAGGAGATAAACATGGCAGTAAAATTACTTGTTTTTGATTTTAGAGAAAGTGAAAAAGATTTTTTTCGCACACATGAACTTGAAAACTTTGATATTACGTTCTTTACAGAAAGTTTAAATGAAGAAACTATTAAAAATTTAAGTTCTGAAACACTGAATACCACTGCAGTAATAAGTGTTTTTATTGATTCAGAAATTACTGAAAACGTTATAAATTCATTTAAAAATCTTAGAATTATTTCAACACGCTCAACCGGAATTGATCATATTAATAAAAAAGCTGCAGATGCCAAAAATATTGCAATAGTAAATGTTGAGGGTTACGGCTCGCGACCTGTTGCTCAGTACACAATAGGTTTAATTATAGCTTTAGTTAGACAAATAATACCGGCATCAAATTATCTAAAATCAGAAAACAGAATCTGTCAAAGTTTTGTAGGTCGAGATATCTCAAAATTTACAATCGGGATTGTAGGAACAGGAAGCATTGGAATTAGCGTTGCAAAACTTGCATTAGCTTTTGGAATGAAAGTTTTGGCGTACGATATAGTTGAAAAAAGAGAATTCGCAGAAAAATATAATATTACATACGTAGATTTTAATACACTATTAAGAGAATCAGATATAATTTCAATACATACTCCATACAATGGCGAAAATAAAGATATGTTTGCATTTGAACAATTCAGCATAATGAAAAATACTGCTTACTTAATCAATACTTCTCGAGGTGAAATAGTTAATATTAAAGATTTATATAATGCTATTAATAAAGGTGCGATAAAAGGTGCTGCTCTTGATGTTGTTACCTGTGAATTTTATAATTTTAAATGCTCTAACCTTACACAAAATTTGCATAACAATTTTGATTGCGTAGAAGAAGCCAATATCTTAAAAGAATTTACTAAAAATCCAAATGTTATAGTAACTCCTCATATTGCGTATGAGACACAGGATACTATAGATTACATACTTGAAGTTACATTTATTGCAATAGCAGACATAATCAAAGGCGGAAACTCCTACAGGGTAAATTAAATTTTTCTTAACACCTGCGCAGAAATAACTCCACATAAAAAATCTTTACGACATTTAAACTCAAACCCTTTACTTTCAAAATCTTTTATCAATTCATTTGGTAGAGGAAACTCTTGTTTGGAATTTATTAAATATTTATAAGCCTGAGGATTATTTGTAAAAAATTTAACCATAACAGGAGTTATCAAATCATATATTTTACTTGCAACATTTTTTTGTCCGAAGTCCAAATGTAAAAATTCTCCATTAGGTTTTAAAACTCTATAAACTTCTTCAACAGCTTTCTCGGCATTCAATATATTACGCAACCCAAACCCCATAACAACATAATCAAACATACTATCCTCAAAAGGTAGTTTGGTTG
>CAKUQA010000060.1 GCA_934675225.1 uncultured Candidatus Melainabacteria bacterium
CTCCTGTATTGACCAATCTTGCAAAATGTAAATCGGCAAGTAGCATGGCAAGACAGAGTAATGCAGCATATTGTTTTAATGAAATTATAGACAATAATTGGAAAATGAATTATTAATTTCTAAAAAGTATATTTTTAACTAAAATAAAAAGCTCCTTTTTATAAAGGAGCTTTTTAAGTTATATTCTTTTGTGTAGAACTTAAACAAGTTCAACAACTTTCAAAGCGTTTCTTGAAGCGATTTCAACAAGGCTTCTAGCTGTTGCCATCATTGACAAATCTGAATCCATTTTGTTGATGCAAGATCCGCAACCGATAGCAGAAGCACCTGCAGCAAATGCAAATGGAGCAGTTGTTGGGTTGATTGCTGTAGCTGTCATAATCGGAAGATCAATGTTTCTAGAAAGTTCAATTGTATTAGAAATAGTTAATTCAGCTCTTTCCATCAATCCTCTAGCACCTTTAGAAATGTGGTCTGCTGAGAAATGACCTTCTGTTTGAATTAGGTCGATACCCATAGTTTCTAATTTTCTAGCCAAATCAATTTGATCAGCAATTGACAATTCACCGGGAATAGTTACACAGAAGAATGTTCTTGTATCACCAAGCATATCCATAGTTTCTTTAACTAGAGACATTACTTGATCAGCTGAGAATGACATTCCTTTTTTGTAAAGAACATCAAAGTTGCCTAATTCAATAGCATCAGCACCTAGTTCAACTGCTTTAACAAGTTCAGAAGGAACGATTGAAGATACGAAAATTGGCATATCTGTCATATTTCTGATTTCAGAAATAATTTCAGGTTTTGCACAAATATCAACTGCAGATGCTCCTGCATTTTTAGCTGAAGAAACTACTTTTCTGATGTTTTCGATATCAAAATTATCGATACCTGCAATAACTTTTACAGCTCTTTTTTCTGTCAAATGTTGTCTAAATAAATCAATTCTGCTCATTTAAAAATTTCCTTTCTTATAAAAATGTAAAGTTTTTTCTGAATTATACATTAAAATTGTAATAATTACAATAACTAACCTCAAAAATTTTTATTGAGGTAATGAATTTATTCTCAAAAAACACATAATAGTATTATAAAAGGGGAATGGTATGCTAAAAAAAATAATTTTGAACTTGTTGTTTATATTATTTACAATTCAACCGGTGCTGGCTCAAAATTATGGAGCTGATGAATTAATAAATATAAGTGTTTATGAAAAAATTAATCCGGCTATAGTTGCAATTGAAGCGAATTTAGCGGATGGTTTTTCGGCTGGTACCGGATGTGTAATTCGTTCAGATGGAGTTATTTTAACAGGTTCCCATGTTATTGACGAAGCCAAAGAAATTGATGTAACAACATCTGACGGAAAGGTTTATAAGGCTTCGATACTTGCCAAAATGGGCAAAAATAAAGATTTAGCATTGTTAAAAATTGCACCAAAATCAAGATTAAAAACAATTTCATTTGGCGATTCTTCTGATGTAAAAGTCGGTCAAAAAGTGTTAGCAATTGGAAATCCGTTTGGTTTTTCCGGAACTTTGACGTCCGGAATTGTTTCGCGAATTGATTATGCTAAAGGGCGAATTCAAACAGATGCAGCAATAAATCCGGGGTGTTCGGGAGGACCTCTTTTGAATTCTCAGGGAGAAGTTATTGGAATTTCTCAGTCAATTTATAATCCTGATAACAATATTTCTAATATTGGAATCGGTTTTGCAATTCCTGTTAATGAAGCAAAAAAATTTATTGAGACCGCAAATTTGGATAATGCAATTCTTGTTGGCAAAAAGAAATTCGCTCTTAAAGAATAAGATGTGTAAGATAAATCTTTTTGTGATACAATTAGCACAAGGAGAAGCTTGTGTTAGAATTTTTAGGATTATGTGTAAAAAATTTAATAAAGAGCGTAAAGTACTTGTTTCAAGTACGTTTTTCTTCTGTTTTGGCTCAAGCAGCGGCTATAAGCTATGATTCTTTACCGATTTCTTTGATTATTGCATTTATTGCGGCGGCAGTTATTGCTATTCAGGTTTCTAAACAGTTTTTAATGAGTGGTGCAGAAGCATATATTGGTGGAACAATTGCTGTTGTAATGATTAGGGAAATAGCTCCGGGGTTTGTTGCATTGGCAATAGGCGCAAGAGCAGGTACCGCAATTTCTGCAGAAATTGCTAATATGCAAGTTACAAGTCAAGTTGATGCCATGAAAACTTTAAAAGTTGATCCTGTCGGTTATTATTTTACACCACGTATTCTTGCCGGAATTATAACTGTTCCTATGGTTGTGCTATTGGCTGAATTTATTGGAATTGTCGGTGGAATGTTAGTTTCTCAAGCTACAATTGATTTACACCCTGCAAGGTATATGAATTCGGCTTGGCTTTGGATGTCAACAAGAGACATATATATAAGTTTGTTAAAGGCTGCTATATTTGGTGGATTAATTTCGTTAGTTTGTGCAACCCAAGGTTATAGCACAAAAGGTGGTGCTAAAGAAGTTGGAGCTTCAACTACTCAGGCAGCAATTTTATCTACAATATATATGTTGATTGCAGATTTCTTAATTAACCTTGTATTTTATATAATTTAAGATTACCTAATTATATTAGTATTTTTGGTAATGAATTCTTTGTAAATTTTACCTATCTTTTATTTAAAAGAGGTGAGGTATTTACATGAAAAAATTACTATTATTATTTGGGGTATTATTTTTTGCAGCTTGTAGTGTTCAAGCAGGAATTTTGTCAAATGTGTTTGGCATGAATAATAATTATAATAACGGTTATTATTATCCTCCAAATATAAGATATACAAACGGAAATTATTATAATCCGCCTCGCTATTATAATAATTATTATTCAAGACCTTATTATAATATTCCTTATAACAGTTATTATTATAATCAACCTAATATCCAGTATTCACAACCTTATGGCGGATATTATCAGCAACCTGTTATTTATAGAACTAATGTAAATCGTGTTAATCGTAAAAGCATGGTAAATACAAATGAAAAACTTGTGGCAAGTCAATTTTCCGGTATTGAAAAATTGGAAAATCAAATTATGCTTCAAACTTATGAATACGACAGTGCAAAAAATAGGATTGAAAGGCTTGAACAACGTTTATTTGGGGCAGCTCAGGAGGGAGATTTGTCTCAAAGATTTGAAACATTAAAACTTGCTGCAAAAAATTATAAAGTGTTAAATCCAACTTCTCAAAATTATTCAGCTCAAAATAATTATAGACCTCCGATTTTTACCGGAACATCAGGAAGTAGTTGGCGTAATACACTTTGGGGAAATTTTAAAAATCAATTTGCCGGAACTCCTACCGGTTTTACTCCTGCTATGGATCCTGCATATATGGATTATTTTGAAGCAGAACGCGCTATGGTAGGTAATGGAGAGGAAGTTGGAGTTCAAACAAATCGTGGATATTATTACTCTAACAGAAATCGAGGAACCGGAACTGGTGTAACGATTTTAGATTGACTTTTGGCAAAAAGTTATTAAATCATTCATATAGATGTTTATTATGATAAAAAAATCAGTAATAATATTCTAAAAAGAGTGGTATAAAATGCCTTTTAGGTACAGATTGCAGAAGGTTCTGGATTTCAGAATACGAAAAAAAGAAGAACAGTTAACTGTAGTGCAAAAAGCACAACAAGCTGTATATGAAGCCGAAGAAAATATTCGACGAAATGAACAAGAAATCCAAATGACAAAACAAAATATGCGGCTCGCAGATCCAATGATGTACGAAACTTACGATAATTATTTGTTGCATCTTTGGGATAAAGCAGAAAAACTTGAAGCAATCAGGGCTGAACTTCAACAAAAATTAAACGAAGAAAAGGCAAAACTCGTAAAACTTGAACAAGGTGTAAAAGTCTTGGAAAAACACAAAGAAAAGAATAGAGAAACTTATATTGCGGAAGAAAAAGCAGCGGAGCTTAAACAATATTCTGAGTTAGGTGTAACAAGGTATTTCCGCCAAAGTCAAGAAAAAGCAGAGGAAGAAGCTGCAATTTTGAAACAGTTAGAACAAATAGATGGAGGTAGTTAAAAAATGAATGTAAGTGCATCTGCAACAACTGCAACAGCAAGCACATCAGATGTAAGCTCAACTCAAACTCAATCAAAAACGAGTAGCAGTTCAAAAACAGATAAATCATTTGAAGATGAAATGAAGGCTGCTTCCAAAACAGAGGACTCAAAAGAGTCAAAAGCAACTTCAAAGGATGATAAAAAAGTTTCAAATAATAAAGATAATAAAGAAAAAGATTCTATAAAAGAAGCTAATAAATTGTCTGAAGAAATGAAAGAACCTGATGACATTGTTCCTTCTGATGTATATTCAGGCGGAATTAATTTTACAGATTTTAAATATCATAATGAAGGACAATCTTTGTTATCTCAAAATATTCAGGATTTGTTGAATACAAAAGATTTGATGGTTTCTGTAAATTCTGCATCTACAATTGATTATGACGTTGTTAATATGTCTGATTCAGATGCAAATTTCTTTGCTAATCTTGTTCAAAATACAGATATGTCTATGCAAAGTATTGCAGCTCAAGTGAGTGACCAGATGGCGGAAGGTGCTCAAAATATTCAACAAAATGTACAAGTTTCATCAGTATTAATGGATAAATTGGCTGAATCAATGAAAACTAATCAACCTTTTAGAATTGATTTTGACAAAGATGTTTCTGTCATTATAAAAGTAAATAAAGATGGTAGTTTAGCAGCAAATTTTATCCCTGGTGATAAAGCTGTAGAACAGTATTTAAGAAACAATATTGCATCTTTGAGACAAAGGTTTGATGAACAGAATTTATCTTATTCTCAATTAAGTTACAGCAATTCTCGTCAACAACAGCAACAACGACGCC
The DNA here is from genome assembly GCA_934675225.1 of uncultured Candidatus Melainabacteria bacterium. Lineage (GTDB taxonomy): Bacteria > Cyanobacteriota > Vampirovibrionia > Gastranaerophilales > Gastranaerophilaceae > Stercorousia. The sequence continues at coordinate 4,904 of CAKUQA010000060.1, forward strand.
AAAATAAGGAGAAACAGTAATGAATGACTCATTTGTAACGGCATTAAATACTCAAAAATCCACAACGAACTGGATGGATGTTATAGCTCATAACATGACCAATGTTTATACTCCGGGGTTTAGAGAGCAGCAAGTAAATTTTAAAACATTTCTTGGTGGTGCAATCTCGGATGATTATAATAAAAAAATGGATCAAGGTAAATCAACCCCAGGTACTTCTAAAGAAAACTTATTCTTAGAAGGAAAAGGGTTCTTTCTTGTGAAAAATCCAGAAGGTAAAAGTATTTATACAAGACTGGGTGAATTTACTTTTGATAAAGAAGGTGTTTATAGAGACAGAAGCGGAAACACTGTACAAGGATATATTTTGAATGATAAGGGCGAGATAATGCAGGGTACTAAATCTATTGCTTCTGATTTATATCAAGAGACTGCCATGAAAGGCGGTGCATTAGATGTTCCTACAACAAATATTAAAATGTGGATTGATCCGAATAATGGAAAATATTTGGGCAAATATGATGATTACGAGATAAAAAATGATGGTACTATATACGGAAAGGCTGATAATGGTAAACGCTCTGTTCCTTTATATAGAATAACAACTCGAAACTTCAATAATTCTGCAGCTTTATACGAATTTAAAGAAGGTCAGTTCTTGGAAACAGAAGAATCCGGAAAACCGTTAATTGGTGTTGGCGAAATTCGTTCAGGCTTGTTAGAAATGTCAAATGCTGACTTTAAAGCAAATATTTCTTATTATCAAATGGCGAAAGTTCAAATGGACGTATCAAACAAATTAATTTCATCCCAAAAAGAACTTCTACAAGAAGCTTTGAGGTTAGTAGGAAGTTAGATTTCAAACATATTTTAAACTCCATTTTTCAAGGGACTATATGTCCCTTTTATTTCGTTTATAATTTCTTTGATTTCTTCCGAAATGTCATTTTGATCCTTAATATTGTCTTTTACAAGAGATGCAAATTCTGCTTTTTTAAATTCGTGTAAGCCTCTGTGTTTAAAAAATTCTTCTAAAAATTCTACTTTAGATGTACTGTTTTCGAGCCCTTCAATTGGTGCTATTGATATGTTTTGTGTTGCATAATTCAAGGTTCGTTTTATTAATGAATTTGGAAGCATATCCTCAAATTCTCCGCTTTTAAGTAAATGAATTTTGTCTATAGAGCGAAGTTTTGGTTTAATTTCTTCGAGATTATTTTTTGCATCATTATCAAGAAGAACAAATATTGGAATTTTTAAACATTCAGCAAAGTTATAAAAATATTTTACAACTTGGTTTTTCCCCCCTGCAGAAATAACATGAATTCCATGCTCATCAAAGTTGTAATTGCAAAGCCGAGAAAATTCCGGTAATAAAATTTCTTCTGTAATTCCTTCACATAAAATGATTTTTTTTACGGGAAATCCAAAATTATTTTTTTCTGACGATGGGTTAGCCAAAGATTTTAACCATTTTAAGTTATTTGGAATATCAGTTGGTAACATTTGAATTATTGCATTGTTATTAATTTTATTTTTTAAAAGTTTTTGAGCATTTGAAGTTAAATTAAAAATGGAATTTTCATAATCAAAAAGCTTTTGATTAATTATTAATGTATTTTCAACTGGAATTAATGAAGAATTGATTATTTTTTCAGCTAATTCTGTTATTTTTTCATATTCCATTTCGTCTAATTCATGTTTTTTTATTTTGGGTTCAATCAGGTTATTTATTATAATGTCTTTAAACACCCTAAGATATTTAGTCTCTGTTTCTTTAAAACGAGTTAATCTGTCTATAGATATTATTAATTGATTTTCTGTTAATGGTTTTATTTTCAAAATTTTATTCCTGATTGTAACATTTATTAATTAATTCTTGAGAATATAGCAATTTTTTCTATGTTTGTTTTTTTTATATAATAGTAGTAGTGGAGTGGAATTGTGTATTCATTAAAGATTGATAACCCTCAATACAATCATTATAACACAGTAAAGTCTGTGGGTGTATCTAATGTTACAAATCCTATTGAGACAAAAGCAGTTCCGGCTTTTACTGCAAATAATCCGCAAATTAATCAAGTTCCTTATAATCAAGCATTAACTTCTTCAAGGTTTCGAACAGAACTTGTTTCAAATGATGAGAAAGCAAAATATAATGAATTAGTTAAAATCGTTGACAGAGATACTCGTAAACAATTAAACACTATGTTAAAAACGGGTGCATTATTAAATGCGGATTCAAATGATAATTCAACAACTTTAGATAA